>JACQXL010000189.1 GCA_016208805.1 Planctomycetota bacterium
CCTCGCAATGACAGTTCCAGAGAGTTGTCATTGCGATCGTAAGCGAAGCAATCTTCCCCCCTTGGCTGGATTACACGCTCTAAATATGCCGCCTTTATTATCAAATTTCGTCAAAGGGGGTAGCGGTTATTTTAGAGGGGGGCAGGGGTTGATTTGGCGGGGGTCAGGGATTTCTTTAGGGAGGGCCTGAGGGGGGGGTATGGGGGAGGGGGGACACCCCCCCTATGGATGACATTTTAGTGGTTTTGGGCAGTTATTTATACCCAAAAGTGTCTTATTTATAATACAGTGTAAGGTTTTCCATACACTTATCCACCCCTAACTAGCTAAAAAGGCAGCGAAGCGTCAAAGGACACAAAGATTTTATAAATATCCTACTTATATCTATTTATTATTAAATAAGTTATGATTATCTGTGCCTGCCCCGATGTATATCGGGGTAATATGTGGTTGGGTGGCACGGTAATTGCATATAAATAAGGTAGGAGGATAAAGGAAATGAAAGGTTTTACCCTGTTAGAAGTCATAATAGCGATGACCATACTGGTGGTCGGGGTGGTCGGGCTGTTGGGCGGGTTTTCGTTAGGGCTTAACAGCAACCAGAACCTCCAGCACCAGACCCTGGCAACGAAGGCCTGCCAGGAGATGATGGAACAACTTAAGGCAATGGATTTCGCCAACCTGCCGGCCCAGAACGGGCTACTTTTTGATACGTTTGAGATAAAGGAAGAGCGCAATGGCGATAATCTCGGTAATGTCATTGTGGCAGATGTCAGCGGCGGGCTGGGTAATGTCTTAGAAATTACGGTTACGGTCAGTAATACGGCGGTGGCGCCGGCCGTCATCCCGCCCTTCTCGGCACGGCTGGTGTCAAGGAGGTCAAGATAATGAAGTTACAAGTTACGGTTCTGTTGAAACACTCCGACCGGTGTCATTCCTGCGGAAGCAGGAATCTGGATTCCTCCCGAAGGCATTCGGGACGCGGGAATGACAAGGGGGTGCGTAACTCGTATAAAGGGATGACGCTTTTAGAATTAATGATTTCCGTATCGCTTTTGGCCGTTATCCTGGGCGGGGTTTTATCGCTTTATCTGGCCGGCATAGAAACCTATGAGACCGGCAGCGCCTATGCCACGGCCGAGATGATGCTCCAACTCAAATTAGACGAGGTGATGGACGAGGTGGCCGAGACGGCCGAGCCGAACCTGGCGATTTATTCCTGGGTTGACCCGCTTTTCGCTCCGGTGACCGAGACCCAGGAGGCGATGTGTTTTTCTTCAGCCAGGAATGCGGCCGGGCAGTTTGTTACCAATAACGGCCGGCCGGTCTGGCAGTCCGTAGTCGTGCTGGCGCCGTATCTGGAGAGCGGCCGCGGTCAAATCCGCCGCTACGAGAGTTTTGGCGTTTATACCTTCCCCATCAGCGTCACTAATATCAGCAATACTACCATAACCCTTTCCAATGGCGTTACCTTTAACCGCGACGCTGGTCGCATCATACTGGGCAATGTGGAAAAACTGGATACCCAGGCGATGTGGGTGGATGCTTCGCAGAACCCTATCTCAATATCCATCAGGGTAAAGGTCTATCTGCCCAAGGGCGAGATTAAGACCGTTACCCTGCAGTCATTTATTGATTGCCGCAATGCCAATGAATCCGGGGCCGGAGGATTATTTGATGAATAGCCAAATTAACCACAAAGAGCACAAAGTCGCCTTATTTCTTTGTGACCTTTGTGTCCTTTGTGGTGAGAGAGGTGCTATATGAATAAAAGTAATAAAGGAATGGCCCTAGTAATGGTTACAATTACGGTGGCGATGATGATGGCATTCCTGGCCTCGTTCCTGCAAATCATCAAGGGCCGGAGCGATGTGGTCTTAAACTACGATGCGCTCTATCAAGCCCGCTATGTGGCTGAAGCCGGGCTGGAACAGGCCAAGAATTATATTAAAACCAGCGCTTATAATGCATCAGGTAATATCTGGCTTAACAGCACCTCTTCTTTTACGATGACGCTTGATAATATGCCGGTAACGGTTACGGTTACCAGTCTTGGCACTGGCTGGCACCGGCTGGTTGCCACCGCCCAGACGAGTAATTTTAACTCATCCGTATCATTTGAGGTGCGCGGCCGGGATAGTTTCTCCAGGTTTATGTTCTTTACATCGCAGGATTACATCGCTTTTGGTACAACAACGGTTCACGGCGATGTTCATTCCAATAAATATATTAACTACTACTACGGCTGCGCCAAGATGTATGACGATGTCACCTGCGTACAAGGAATAGTCAACCCCGGTAACGCCACATTTTACGGCGATGTCAACGGCTATGCCGCCACCATTCCCTGGCCGACCACCTCGGAAATCGCCACGCTCCACGACAGTGCCACCGGCGTCTATCAGGTATCCAACGCCAGTCCGGAGTATTCCGGATTCGGCACATTTAATACCGAGATAGAGTTTATCAATAATCAGGTCACGATTACGGCCAAGAAAATATCGGACGGCTCCATCCTCAAAACCGGCACCTATCCATTGCCGGCTAACAACCTGATTTTCGTCCAGAATAATGTGACAAGCGGTATGGCGTGGTCACCGACCCGGACAGCACCGGCACGTTGGCCTGGACAGAGGCGAACGGATTTACCTACGAGCCCAATCCGGCATATAACCCGGGCACTAACCCGTCGGTGGTTGCGATAATGGCCCAGAACGACGTGACGATAATGCCCAGCGCGCCGTATAATATGGAATTCCACGCGGCCACATTCTCATCTACCGGCCGGTGGAAGTGTGACCTGACCCAGCAGAAGGGTAACCTCCGAGTGCTGGGCTCGCAGACCCAAAAATACCGGGGCTGGCGTTATAGCGGCACCTACGGCTGGGCCAAATCGGGCGAGTATATCTACGATTCGTATCTGCTGAATTATCCTCCTGAATTTTATCTGCAGGTGGATTCGCCGTGCTTCGGCGCCTGGTGGAGAAATTGAGCCACGGATTACACAGATTTATTTTGGCAATTTATTCGTGTTGAGGGCGGCAAATTATGAGTGTTGATAAAGAACTGGATAAACTCATGGCCGAGATGAAAGTGTCATTGGCCGGCGAGAAACGTAAACAGGCGCCTAACCCCAATCGTATCCTTTATATTGCCATTATGATGGTTGTGATTATGGTGCTCGGCTTTATCTTTTTCAGTTATTATCTTGACCGGATGTCCGCTCATATGCCGCCACCCCAGGGAGCGGGCAATCCAGCCGTCGCTAATCAACCGCAGCCGAGCGGTGCGGAAAGCCCTGCGACAGGACAGGTGGACAAGCCATCTGAGGAAACCACCGAATATAAATCAATGTCTATCCGTGCGCCATTCCGGCGCGGCGCTAAGCCGGTAGAGCCGGCCAAGAATCTGGAGACGGAAGAAACCCCGCCCGCCCAAGAAGCGCCCAAAGGGACCGGATATTAATTAGCCCCGTTAGAGATACTTGGTATTGCTAACGGTTATTCATAATAAATGTAATGACATTGGGGGTGCTAAGAAATTACGGCTAACACGGTCGCCGCTGGCGACCTATCTCTAACGGGGTTAGTAACTACAGTCCTTTCATCAGCCGAGTCCAGAGCACCTTGTCCAATTCCGGTATTTTCTGCATCTTGGCAACGGTCTTGTCCACTGGGTATTCCACGCGGTAATGGACGATATTCTGGCCGTCAAAGGTCATATAGCAGGCCCTGTGGTCGCCGTCGCGCGGCTGGCCGACCGCGCCGGCATTGACAATCGTTTTGGTATCCATCAGGAGCGGATACGGTTCATAACCCTGCCATTCCGGATGAATCAGGTAGAAATCCGATGTGCAAATATACGGGATATGCGTGTGTCCGACGAACCCGATTTCTTTCACGGCCATAAAGTTCTCGTTAAGAGACTTCTTTACCTCCGGCGTGAGTTTGAACAGGTCGTCTTTGCGGATGACATATTCGTCAATCACGCCCCTGGGCGAGCCGTGCGAACAGATAATATGTTGAGCCGCAGCGAAATCCCGCCCTTGTGGCGGGATTGCATCCAGGGTATATTCGTGTTTAAGCGTATTAAAGAACTGCTTGACTTTCGGGTCAGCGGCCGCTTTCTTGACAGTTCCTTTAGTCCAATCAATGGCCCGCTGGGCTATCGGATTGAAATTGGTCTTATCCTTGAACAGGGCCAGTTCATGGTTGCCCCACAGGTTTATTATGCGGTTGTCGATGGCCAGTTGGATGCACTCCACCGGCTCAGGCCCGTAGCCGACCAGGTCGCCCAGCGAGATAATCTCTGTGACGGCGTCCTTGAGGCGCATCTTGATATCGTCCAGAACCGCCGTAAATGCCTCAAGATTGGCGTGTACATCCGAGATGATGGCCTGGAGCATATGTTATTTACCACAAAGACACAAAGGCCACAAAGTACGACCTCTGTGGTTTTATAATCAGTGTAATCTGTGGCTCACTTCCACACATTCTTTAGGAACGACGGCAGGGCTGATGCTTCTCTCGGCCCGACCATTACCTGCCAGCCGGATTCGGCCTCTAATTTACCGCTCAACGCCGCGATGTAGCCCGGAATCACCACTTTCTTGTGTTTGACCTTCTGGGCTACGCTGTGTTCATTAAGCGCCTTGGTGATAATCTTCTCGTTGAATTTATCAGCCGCATAAGCTGTCAGCACCGACATACCTTCGGTATTGACCACCAGGATATAACTGGGCACCTTACTGCCTTCCACCTCCGGCCCAACCGTAAAATAGGTCAGCGAGAAATTGGTTGTTACCAGCACCGGCGAGTTATCGGTCACCTGTCCTATCGGATAGACTTTGGATTCCACCTGTATCGGTTTCTGCGGGTCAGTATAGATATTCTGGCGGATGGTTACCAGCGGCAGCATCTGCCAGAGTTCGCTGCCCTTGAGCACCACGATGCCGCTGTATTTTGCGATAAATGTGGCCGCAAAGATGGTCTCGGTCATCGCGTCCACGCCGTCCGGCGTGAAAACAATAATCGGGAATCCCAGCGGTCTGAAGGTCTTCTTCAGGGCCAGCCGTCTTATCTGGGTAATATCGGCCAGTAATTTAGGTAACTCCTTGGTGCCCGGGTCTATCACTAAATCCTTTACACCCATTGCGGTAATCTTGGGTGTTATGTCGGCCAGTTCGTCTAAGGTTTTACCGACTATGCCTAACGGCGCATTATACTTCTTGGCCAGTTCGGCCATGGCCGCGTAATTCTCGGCATTGGCGCCGTAAAGGAGCGGTTTCTTGTCGGCCACCAACTTGACGCCGGATTCCATCACCGCCGGATTGGAACTGATCAACACTAACGGTAGCGCAGACGCGCTACTAACCGTCTTGACCGCGTTGGCAAAGGTATCGGGCTTGCCGGATTTGTCGCGGATGGCAATCAGGTTAATCCTGACCTTCTTGCCCACCCGGTCAAATTCCAGACCCTGGATATGCTTGGCCCGTTTGGCAATCTCGTCTGCGGACAGGTTATCAGATATCTCTACGGCAATACCGGTCTGATGATAAAAGGTCTGTTCGTGCCTGAACAGGACGGTCTCGTTGCCGATTTCCACTTTATTATCGCCGGTGCCGACGGTCACCAGGTGAATGGGCGGAGCGGATGCGCCGTCCAGCGCTTCCTTGGCTTGGGCCGAGACATGCGGGCATTTATCCAGCGATGTCTTCTTGCCGGCCAGCGCCATTGCAAATGCCAGGCAGGTCGGCACGCCGCAATCACCGCAGTTGGTCTTGGGTAAAAGCTTATAAATATCTAATCCGGTTAATGCCATAATGCACCTCCTAAATCAATAAGTAAAATTATCGCTTGATTATAAAGGGTCGT
>JACQXL010000185.1 GCA_016208805.1 Planctomycetota bacterium
AAGAATCTCCGTTTTATGCGGATTTGGGACGAGATTCTTCGTCCCGACACTCCGTGTCGGGACTCAGAATGACCATGCCATGCCGTCACACCATGTCGGTATGACGTGGCATGGCGTGGCACTTTTTGGGTGGTTTATTTTCCATTTCGCAAGAGTTCAGTAAGAAATAGAAAGGAATAATTATCATGGACAGAGTGATACCGTTAGAATGGCTTATCGCGCCGGTTGGCGCAATCGCTTCATTGGTAGCGGCCTATATCTTTTATCGCTGGGTAAAGAAACAGGACGCCGGCCAACCGGATATGATTAGGATTGCCGGCTATATCAAAGAGGGCGCCATGGCCTATCTCCGGCAACAATATAAAGTTGTCGGGCTGTTCTTTGTCGCGCTGGTGATTCTGTTATCATTTATGGCCTTTGTCCTGCATATCCAATCCGTCTGGGTGCCGTTCGCATTTCTAAGCGGCGGATTCTTCTCCGGCCTGTGCGGTTATCTGGGAATGAAAACCGCTACCGAGGCGTCATCAAGAACCGCCTTTGCCTCTAAATCATCGCTCAATAAAGGCCTCCAGGTCGCCTTCCGTTCCGGCGCGGTGATGGGATTAATCGTGGTCGGTTTCGGACTGATTGATATCGTCGCCTGGTTTTATGTGCTTTATAAAATAGTCGGTTTAAGCCTGCATGAAGTAACCGTGACAATGCTCTGTTTCGGAATGGGCGCATCAACCCAGGCGCTCTTCGCACGCGTCGGCGGCGGTATCTTCACCAAAGCGGCTGATGTCGGCGCTGACTTGGTCGGCAAGGTTGAAGCCGGCATCCCCGAAGACGACCCGCGTAACCCAGCAACTATTGCCGATAATGTCGGCGACAATGTCGGCGATGTGGCCGGAATGGGCGCTGATTTATACGAGTCCTACTGCGGCTCTATCTTGGCTACGGCGGCGCTCGGCGCGGCCGCCGCCACCTCGCTCGGAATGTCCGCTGAAAAAGCTATTTACTTTGTTATCCTGCCTATGATTATCGCCGGCATCGGCAATATCTTCTCCGTCATCGGAGTCTATGCGGTCCGGACCGGCGAGACTGTCTCCCAGAAACTCCTGATGAAAGCCCTGTTCCGCGGCATTAACCTGACCTCGGTGCTGACTTTAATCGCTTCAGGCGTTGCGATGTATCTCCTGATACCCGATTACTGGTTAGGCCTATGGACGGCAATGATCTGCGGGCTTATCGCCGGGCTTATTATCGGCAAGGTTACCGAATATTATACATCCAGCGATTACAAACCTACCCAGGAAATCGCCGGCCAGTCGCAGACCGGCCCGGCCACAGTGGTAATTGCCGGGATATCAGTCGGCATGCTCTCCACGATAATACCGGTGCTGACGGTCAGCATCGCGACCCTGCTTGCCTACGGCCTGTCAGGCGGATTTAGCGACCCCATCCGAGGTCTTTACGGAATCTCTCTGGCCGCGGTCGGAATGTTAAGCAATCTCGGTATCACGCTGGCTACCGACGCCTACGGCCCGATAGCCGATAACGCAGGCGGTAACGCCCAGATGACCAACCAGCCGCCGTTTGTCCGCGAACGCACCGATGCGCTGGATTCGTTAGGCAACACCACAGCCGCCACCGGCAAGGGCTTTGCTATCGGCTCGGCCGCTTTGACCGCCCTGGCCCTTATCGCCGCCTACATCGAAGAAATCCGCATCGGAATGGAACGGGTCGGCGTCAAATTGGGCAATATTTCTCCTGAAAACGCCACCATCGCGGACTTTATGGACTTCTTCAAGGTCAACCTGATGAACCCGATTGTTCTGATTGGCATCTTTATCGGAGCGATGTTATGCTTCGGATTTGTGGCGTTCTCGCTCAGGGCCGTGGGCCGGGCCGCCAATAAAATGGTCGTCGAAGTCCGGCGCCAGTTCAAGGAAATACCCGGACTGCTTGAAGGAAAAGGCAAAGCTGATTATACAACCTGCGTCCAGATAGCCACCCAGGCCGCGCAGAAAGAAATGATACTGCCGTCTTTACTGGCGATTGTCTCGCCGGTTGTAATGGGTTTGATACTGGGTGTTCCGGGAATAATGGGCCTGCTGACCGGCGCGATTGCCTGCGGATTCGCCATGGCCGTAATGCTGGCTAATTCCGGCGGCGCCTGGGATAACGCCAAGAAATGGATTGAATCCGGCCAATTAGGCGGCAAAGGCTCTTACGCCCATAAAGCCGCCGTTACCGGCGATACCGTCGGCGACCCGTTCAAGGACACCTCCGGCCCGTCGCTTAACATCCTGATTAAATTGATGTCTATGGTCGCCATTGTCTTTGCCGGGCTGACGATGAAATACTCGCCGGTAATCGCCCAGTGGCTGGGAATGAACTAATAGAAATGCAGATTGCGGAGTGTAGAATGCGGAATGAAGAAAGGAATAAAAATGCCTAAACTCGTAAGCCGCCGGAAAATAATTCCGCAATCCGCAATCCGCATTCCGCAATCCAAACAACTCGCCGTATCCTGCGCTAAACTGGCCCATAAAAAGAAGGCCCAGGATGTGGTCATCCTTAATATGGCCAAAACACCGCTTCAGATTGCCGATTATTTCCTGATTGCCTCCGGCACCAATAAGAAACAAAACCTGGCCATTGCCGAAGAGATATCAAATAAATTCACCCCCCTTTCCGTGCAGGGCATTGAAGAAGGCAGTTGGATAGTGGTTGACCTCGGCTCGGTCGTAGTCCATATAATGCACGAGCAGTTAAGGAAATTCTACGACCTGGAATTCATCTGGCAGGACGCCCCGAGGGTCAGGTTCTAAGCACTTCTGGTTCCCTTACATTACACGAATAACCGAATAGCACAAATCTTAATAGGGACTTAAATGAGACTTTTAAGGAACTGAAATAAAGTCTCTTAGAGCCTATCCGAAAACCTTGATACCAGCACCGCGATACGTAATTAAACCA
This sequence comes from Planctomycetota bacterium, assembly GCA_016208805.1. Lineage (GTDB taxonomy): Bacteria > Planctomycetota > MHYJ01 > JACQXL01 > JACQXL01 > JACQXL01. Next base: position 2,962 of record JACQXL010000185.1, read on the forward strand.
CAGACAAAATGAAGTAATCCAATATAATTCTCCG
>JACQXL010000202.1 GCA_016208805.1 Planctomycetota bacterium
TGGCTTGTTTAAGACGAACTTTATGGCGAGAACGATTTTTTGCTAACTCCACTTTGCCGGCTGAGATGCAAAAAATCATTCAGCCACTGATAGAAGCCCTTGCCAGGGCATCTTGAGGGATTAAAAATGGCAAAAGTTCAGAACCGTGTTTATGATAATAATATTTCTGGAAATACCTGGGGGATTCTGAATGACTACCGAGCAGGTGGTAACGAGATATATAATAATACCATCACCGGAAATACTCACGGTATTTATTTAACAACCGGTCATACTCCCATTGTGTATCATAATAACATATACGGCAATGCGCTCAGTTACCACGCCCCTGATGGCATAGAGCGGGAGTTATCTTATAATGGGCAGGGCAATTACTGGGGGCGGACATCAACCCCAGGATTTGTTGCCGGCGTGGACAGCACCGGCTGGTGGCTACACGATACATATCCTTATCTGGTCAAAAATGGATGGGAACATGGGTATCCTCCCGGTAAGCCCACGGATGACCCAACCCGGCCGGATGGTGAAATCGTGATTAACGGCTTCTCAAAGCCGGGCCCGACTTATACTGGTAATCCGCTGGTGGCGGCCTATCTCATCTGGGCTGATGACCCGGCGCCAAGTTATCCACCGCTCTATGTCCGCTTCAGCACTACTGTGGCTGGCATAGAATCCGCAACCTGGCAGTATGTGGACCCGGCAGAACTTCCTTATTGGCCTTATGCGGCTTTAATACTGCCGGTCGGTGATGGCGAAAAGACCGTCTATGCCCAACTCAAGAATAAGTGGGATTTTACCTCAACCCATCTATTAACGGATAAGATTATCTTAGACCAGAGCCCGCCTGTCAATTATTCTATTACTATCAATGGCGGCGCAATTGCTACCAACTCACGGACAGTTACCCTGAATCTATATGCCGAAGACCCGCACAGCACCGTCACCTATATGCGCATCCGCAATGAGAACACCGGCTGGCCGGGCTGGTCACCTTACGTTAGTGGCAAAAAAGAATGGACCCTCTCAGCCAATGACGGCCTAAAAACAGTTTCCAGAACGGCGTCAATTTAATCTCTGCGGCGTCTGCTGCTATTACCCTTCAAACCTCTACGCCACCATGGATTAGTCCGGCTGTTCCTAATATTACAACATCTGAAGACATCTCTCCACTTCCTGTTGACCTTACGCTTTATGAGCATGATAACGAAGATGTGCCGGCCGCTTTGACATGGTCTATCAGCGGTGTAGATACGACATTATATAGTGCCGAAATTACAGCCGATAAGAAACTAAAGATTACTCCTGTTTCTAACAAGAATGGTTCTGATGTAGCGACTTTGACACTGCGGGACTCGGCCGGATTAACCGCTTCACAGAATATCACCATATATATTACGGCGGTCAATGACAAGCCCACAATTACCCTGACTCAACCGGGTATGGCGTCAGGTGAGATAAAAACAGGTAATGTTCCTATTACATGGAATACCGTTGATGTTGATGGTGATGCACTGGCAATAAATATCTATTATAATCTGGCAGACGGCACCTGGCTTACCATTGCGACCAATCAACCCAACACCGGCTCATATTCATGGAATACCCTAACGGTGCGCGATGATTATCGCTATAAAATACGGGTTGAGTGTCTGGAGACTGGCACGGCGGAAAAATATTCAGATGCCAAGTTCTCTGCTAATTATTTTACCATAGATAACGGCGTCCTAATTATCACACCTTTAGACGCAACCCCGCCACATTTAAATCCTGACACGAGTGAAAAAAACCTGTTGCCATTTGAACTATCAGAGCCGGCCTTTGATGTCTATGTGACAGTTGTGGAAGTAATGATTGGACAAGTGAAACTAATTGGGCCGTTAGCATTAGATGCCGGCATCCATTCGGTAGAATGGAACGGCAGAAATAACGCAGGCTCTATATTACCTCCTGATGATTTTATATTCAGAGTGAGCGGAAAAGAAAGAGACCTTCTGCAAACATCTGTCACAAGTCCAGCATCTTCTACGTTTTCTATAGTAAGCGGCACGCCGCGCTTTGTTATTCTTGGTGATAGCCCAGACCCATTTAATCCGTTTATAGGAGAGAAAAATACTATTCAGTATATTATTTACTCTGGCGGCTTTCAGGTTTATACAACCCTAAAGATTATGGATGAAGGCGGTAATATAAAGGCAACCTTGCTAAACAACGTCCTCCAAAACGATATGACAAATTATCCAGTAGAATGGGATGGCGCAGACATAACAGAAAACGGGATATTTTCATATGTGCTTTCAGGAACCAAAGCGCCGTCTGGCGAGCTCGCTAATCCTGTTACAGGCGTGATTACCGTTATCGGCGCTGATAAAAAAGTTGTTCAAAGCGGCGATGTTACGGTCTATGCCCGCCCCGGCACAGCCGATGTTACGATTACTACACCGGTATCCATTGCTTCAGATGTCACTTATGCATTAGGCAGTCTCAATATCGCACCACCTTACACCTATCCGGTCAGCCCATTCTATGAGATTGTTGCCACCACACCTCCGGTATTAATACCACCCATTATTATTGCTATTTCTTATCCATCATACCTTGCCCCTGATTATCTCAAACTCTTCAAGTATAACACGGCCACCCCGGGCTTTATTGCCGTCGGTCGGTCTATCGTTGACCCGCTCAACCATATCCTCTATGCCGAGGTGGACTCGCTCTCACTCTTTGTCCTGATGGCCAGTAGCGATATTACCAAACCGCAAGTCCAAAACATAGTCCTGACACCGCAAATCCTGAACTTCACCCTGACCGATGAGTCATCCGGCATCAATGTCCCATCCATCAGGGTAATAATGGACGGCGCTGAGATTACCGACCGGCTCACCTTCAGCGGCGCCACCGGCGATTTAACAATTACCGTTTCCGGCACTTATACCTTCCTGCCGTATCCCGATACGCACACGATGACCATCATCGCCCAGGACCGGGGCGGCAACGAGACAACCAAAACAGTTTCCTTTGGCAGTGGTTATGCCGATGCGAAGGTGGCGCTCAAGCCGGAGTCATTGAACATCAATCCGGGCGTCCTGACCGCCTACCTGAAACTGCCGCAACCCTTTGGTATCCCAACCACGGTTGAGGCGACATTAGACGGCGGTGCGCTGGAACGCTGGATGATAGACGAAGCCGGTCTACCGGAAGAAGGGTTGTTCGGCCCGGTAGTCGTGCTTAAATTCCGGCGTCAGGCCATTGCCGATGCATTAGCCCAGCAAGGCGAAGTATTAGATACCGAATTTATCCTCAAAGGTAAGTTTGACGACGGCACCGCGCCTTACGGCCAGCCCTATGATTTTGAAGGCAAGGACTCTATTACCAAGATAGTGAGCGAGCCAGCAGTATCGGAAAGTGCTCCGGTCGTTACCGAACCACCGCCATCCGATTCCGGTAACAACGGTAATAACAAGGGCGGAAAAAAGAAATAGGATGCGGTTTTTTATCCTGACGGGACTTCGCCCAAGAATGAAAAATAGGGGTCTGAATGGGTAATTTTTGACCCGCCAAGACTCCATTTTGAGCACCTTCCCGCCCGCTTTCCCGCACAAAATCCGAACCCACCGGTAATTACCCTCCAACCCATCGTTATTCACCCTCCAACCCACCGGTAATTACCGTACCGGTATACAGAATTTTGTTTGACTTTATCGCGTTTTGACCTATATATTACGCATAGAATATCTTAATCTGTTGACATAACCTGATATTCTGATACCCTGATATTCCGCTACATATGTCAAATATCTACACCATCGGCCTGATGACCTACAAGGAAGCGGTCCGCCAGCCGCTTCTCTATATTGTGGCGGCCATTTCCGTGGCGTTGCTGTTCATCTCGCCGCTCTTCTCACTCTTCGGCTTCGGCGAGGAACTCTCAATGGTCCGCGAGGTTGGGCTGGCCACCATCACCTTTGCCGGCCTGCTCATAGCGATTCTGATTAGCAGTCAGGTCATCACCTCGGAAATAGAGCGGCTCTCGGTAATGACGCTCCTGTCCAAGCCGGTCCGGCGCTCGGAGTTCATCTTAGGCAAGTTCGCCGGCATCGTCGCGGTGATTGCGCTGGCCACCGCAGTTCTGGGGGGTGTCTTCATCCTGATTTACTGGCTGAACGAAGGCCTGCCCCAGATTAAGGAAGCCCTCAAGCAGGGCAAATCCGCATCCGGCCCGTTCTGGGCTTTCGTCAGGAACGATGCGCTCCTGCTGGCCAAAGGCGTCTATTGCTGTTTCCTGGAAGTGGTGCTCCTGACCGCATTTGCGGTATTGCTGGCCGTCTATTTCCCGCTGGTGCTGACCGCGGCCGGGTGTTTTATCGTCTTTGCCCTCGGCCACATCTCCAACTATTTCTACCACGGCTTATCCGGCTCGGCCGTTCTTAAACCGCTCGGCTGGCTGGCCGTCCTGCTCTTGCCCGATTTCACCATCCTCAATGTCGCTTCTATCGTGGCCGGCGCTTCGGCCTTATCTGTAAAATATCTTTTATGGATAACTCTTTACACGGTTATTTACAGTGCTATTATACTATTGGTCTCAATCGTAATCTTCAGCCGCAGGGAAATACGATAAATATGAAGTACGTAATCTTCAGCGATATCCACGCCAACTTAGAGGCCTTTGATGCCGTGCTGGAGAAATTCAAGGCCGAACGGGCCGACCGCTACATCTGTCTGGGCGATTTGGTCGGCTATGGCGCCGACCCGACCAGGTGCATTGAAAAGGTCAATGCCCTTGACCCGGTTCTGGTGGCCGGCAACCACGACTTCGCCGCGGCCGGCATCCTCAACTCGGACTTCTTCAACTCTTACGCCTACCAGGCCATTGAATGGACCAAGTCGCAGTTATCCGATGAGCACAAACAATTCCTGGGCCGGCTCAAACTGGTCCGGCATATTGACGGCATCACTCTAGTGCATTCCAACCTTTATCTGCCGGAATTATTTGAATATATGCAGAGCAGTTACGATGTCCAGTTGGGCTTTACCAAACTGGAAACGCCGCTGTGTTTCATCGGCCATTCGCACGTACCGGTCTTTTTCGTAATGTCGCGCGGCACGTTCTCGTTCTCCACCGAGCCGTATATGCAGATGGTGCTGGATTCCCGGGTTATCGTCAATGTCGGCAGTGTCGGCCAGCCCCGGGACGACAACCCGCTGGCCAGTTACGCCGTTTACGATGAAACCGAAGGTGTCATCTGGATTAAGCGGATAGAATACGACGTGGACAAGGCCGCCGGCAAAATCCGCCAGGCCGGTCTTTCCGAAATCCTGTCCGAGCGGCTCAAATACGGGCGCTAACCCCGATAGAGGCATTTGGTTTACTAATCTAAATAAAACTCATTTGAGAGTTTTGTCTTACATAGGATTATTTAATTTTAAGACGGTCGTCCGGTGGGGACTACCTGCCTCTAACGGGGCTGTTCTTTACTGTCACCCATCCTCTTCCGATGCCTATCCGGGGAGAGGAAAGGCAAGCCCGGGCTTGCCGTATGAAGTTATGTGCGGGGCGCTTTATTTTTACCATATTTTCCACATTTTGCTTGACACTCTCTCTATTTTAAGTAAATTATACACCTTGAAAGAGAGTAGAAAAAGAGTTGTAGATGGCACTGACAGCGGAAAAGAAGAAGGAAACGGTTAAAAAGTATCAGGTCCATAAAACCGATACCGGCTCGCCTGAGGTTCAGGTGGCGCTGATAACCGAGCGCATCAACGGCCTGGTGGAGCATTTCAAGAGGCATCCCGGCGATTATTACACCCGGCGCGGGCTCTTGAGACTCATCGGCCATCGTTCAGCACTTCTTAAATACTTGTCCAGATACAACCCGCCCAGATACAAAAAACTGATTAAGGAACTGGGCATCAGAAAATAAGCCACAGATTACATACTTCGGCAGTTGGAGGAATGACTTACTGCCGAGTATAGTTGGCAGTAATTCGCTACGCTCAAACTGCCAGACTACGGATTACCAATCTAAATCAGTTTAATCCGCTTAATCAGCTTACTAAAAGGAAATATTTATGAGAGACAAAGTAGAAGCGAAAATCGGCAGCAAGACATTCTTCATTGAAACCGGCCATCTGGCCAAACTGGCCAACGGCTCGGCCGTGGTTTCATACGGCGATTCGGTCGTCCTGGTCAGCGTGGTGATGGGCGATGCACCGCCTAAACGGGACGGCGGCAGCGACGATGATTTCCTGCCACTGACCGTTGATTACCGCGAAAAGACTTCCGCGGCCGGCAAGATACCAGGCGGGTTCTTCAAGCGCGAAGGACGCCCGACCACCAAAGAGATACTGACCATGCGGCTGATTGACCGCCCCTTGCGGCCTCTGTTCCCGGCCGGATTTACCAACGAAATCCAGATACACTCGCTGGTCCTGTCGGCCGAGAAGGACTCCGACCCGGATATCCTAGCCTTGAATGGCGCATCGGCCGCGCTATGCGTCTCCGATATCCCGTTTAACGGGCCAATCGGCGCGGTCAGGGTCGGACGGCTCAATAACCAGTTTATCGTCAACCCGGCCCAGACCGAGATAGCCCAGGGCGAATTGGACCTGGTCGTGGCCGGCAGCAAAGACGCGGTGATAATGGTTGAAGGCGCGGCCCGTGAAATTGCCGAACATATTCTGGTTGAAGCCATTGAATTCGCACATACCCATATTAAACAGATTGTAGCCCTGCAGGAACACCTGATGTCGCACATCAAGAAAACGCCTGCAAAACCGGCCGGGAAACCGGCGCCGCATCCCATCTACGACCAGATTAAAAAGCAGGCCTACGCCGACCTCAAGGCCAAGATACAGACCAAGAGCAAACAGGAGCGCCGCCTGGTCCTGAACGAACTCAAGGAAAAGGTGGTTGCCAAGAATACCGAAACTATCAGCGATGAAACCGAAAAGTCAACGACCGCCAAGGCCATCAAGGGCGTGCTCGGCCAACTTGAGAAAGAGGCGATGCGCGAACTCATCTTTGAGAACAAGCGTATAGACGGCCGGACACTGACCGATATCAGACCGATTTCCGGCGAGGTCGGGCTCTTACCGCGCACGCACGGCTCGTCTCTGTTCAACCGGGGCGAGACCCAGGCGCTGGTCGTCCTGACCCTCGGCTCGGCCGACGACGAACAGATTATTGACGGGCTGCTGGACGAATACTCCAAGAAGTTCATCCTGCATTATAACTTCCCGTCGTTCTCGGTAGGCGAGGTGAAACCCATCCGCGGGCCGGGCCGGCGTGAAATCGGGCACGGCAACTTAGCCGAGCGGGCCCTGCAGACCATCCTGCCGGCGCACGAGGAGTTCCCCTACACCATCCGCATCGTTTCCGATATCCTCCAATCAAACGGCTCCTCGTCAATGGCCACGGTCTGCGGCGGAACGCTCTGCCTGATGGACGGCGGCGTGCCGGTAAAAAAACCTGTGGCCGGTATTGCGATGGGCTTAATTAAAGAAGGCAAGGACGTCAGAATTATCTCCGATATCCTCGGCACGGAAGATAAATACGGCGATATGGATTTCAAGGTGGCCGGCACCAGGGACGGCATCACGGCCGTCCAGATGGATATCAAGACAGACGGGCTGACGGCCGCGATTATGGAGAAAGCGCTGGCCCAGGCGCGCGACGGCCGGCTCTTCATACTTGATAAGATGCAGGAAATTATCGCCCAGCCCAGGCAGTCCATCTCCAGTTATGCGCCCAGGGTCATCAGAATCAAGATTAACCCGGAGAAAATCGGCTTAATCATCGGACCGGGCGGCAAGAATATCAAGAGAATCCAGGCCGAGAACGAGTGCACGGTTGAAATAGAAGAAGACGGCACGGTCCTGATTTATTCCGAAGACGGCGCCAAGGGCGAGTTGGCCAAAACGACCATTGAAAATATGGTCGCCGTGCCCGAAGTCGGCAAGATTTATACCGGCAAGGTTACCGGCATAAAGGAATTCGGCGCATTCGTGGAGATTATCCCCGGACAGGACGGGCTGGTCCATATCTCCGAACTGGCCGACGGGTTCGTCAAGGATGTCAACGATGTCGTTAAATTAGGCGATACGGTCACCGTCAAGGTAATTTCCATAGACGACCAGGGCCGGGTCAAACTCAGCCGTAAAGAGACGATGCCCGGTTACCAGCGCCCTGAAACACCGGCCGGGCAAGCGGAGCAAAGGGGACCCCGGATGGGTTCCCGACTAAGGTATAAATAACACAAGATAAATCCGTGTCCACCTGCCCGCCGAAGCCTCGGCGCAGGCGGGTCTGTGTAATCTGTGGTTTCGTTATCAACAATGCCGTATAAACCCATCAACGCCCTCAAACCCGGCGAGAATATCAAACAGGTCTTCTTTGTCGCCGAGAAGCAGTTACTCAAGACCAAGCAGGGCAAACCGTATCTGACGCTGGAACTGGCCGACAAGACCGGCCGAATCAAGGCCGTGATGTGGGACAACGCCGATGCGGCCAACGGCACCTTCAAGACCGGCGACTTTGCGCACTGCCAGGCGCTGGTGGAAATATACAAAGACGAACTCCAACTCAAGATTAATGCCGTAGCGCCGGCCAATCCGGACGACGTGGATGTGGCCAACTTCACCGCTCATACCGCCAAGGACGTGGAACTCCTGTTTGAGGAACTCAAAGAAACGCTCGCCACCGTGAAAGAACCGTCCTTGTCAAAGTTGGTTAACCTCTTCCTGAATGATAAGGAATTCGTCCGGCAGTTCAAGTCCGCTCCGGCCGCGATAAAGAACCATCACCCTTATGTGGGCGGACTCTTAGAGCATACGGCCAATATGATGCAACTGGCCAAGTCAATTACGGCTTATTACCCGTTTATTAATCCGGAATTACTGCTGGTCGGCGTGTTCCTGCACGACATCGGCAAGATAAAGGAATATGCAATGGATGTAATGGCCCAGATGACGGACGAAGGCGAACTGCTAGGACATACGATAATCGGCATCACGATGCTGGAAGAGAAACTGAAAGAGATTCCGGATTTTCCGGCAGACAAGGCCACAATGATTAAGCACCTGATAGGCAGTCACCACGGGGACCGCCAATACGGCGCGCCGGTCCTGCCGATGACGCCCGAAGCATTGATGTTGCATTATCTGGATAACCTGGACGCCAAGATGGGCGGCTACCAGCAACTAACGGCCAAATCAGACCCTAAAGAACACTGGACCGAATGGTCCAAATCGCTGGAACGGCGGTTCTATAAATCGGGGCAGTAACCACAGATTGAACAGATTAACCGCGAAGAACCACCCAATTTTACCCCAAAAATCACCAAAAACCATCCGTCCTGTTTTCCTAACTTATTATTAATCAACCTCTTATAAAGGGAGGGGGGAGTCCCCCCACCCCCCTCGCCTTTACCCCTCACCCATATAATCAAAGGGAGTGCTATCTTTAATATAAACAGACGGCATCTTTAATCAAAACAGACACCGGCTCTTGTAGAGTTATGGTTTAGCATGCTCTATAAGGGGTGGTATCAGATTACTAAAGAATCGTTATCGGATTGATAAAGAGACCGTATCAGAAATGCAGACAGCCGGCATTTCTTATAGAGACATAGTTTAGCATGCTCTATAACAGGCTGTCCAAAAAGTCCTTGACTTAAGCAAGGATACAGGCTATAATTCCTCTTAAAGGAGGATGTGAGTTATGAAGATATTTAAAGAATACCAGCCCAAACAAACATTTCTCTTACCACCATCATTAGATGATT
>JACQXL010000203.1 GCA_016208805.1 Planctomycetota bacterium
CTTAAGTCACTGCCATTAGCGGCAGGCAGGCGCTTACTATTAAAGCAACTATGAACCCCGTTAGAGATAGGTCGTCCCTCTGGGAGCGACCGTAATATCATAAGAATATCGTTGACGAGGATAATATGACTATGACCCGGTCAAGTTATGGAGGGAGATAGAAAATATCTCTAACGGGGTGAACCCACTCAAGGATTGCCTGCTGTATATGTCACGGCAGTCGTGGCTCCAGAATATGTGCTCCACGGCCGGGCCGTTCAAGATATTTTCACGGCGGTTTATCGCCGGCGAGACGCTGGCTGATGCCGTGAAAAGCATCCGCGAACTTAACCAGCACGGCATCAGCGCCACGCTGGACCATTTAGGCGAAAGCGTCTGCGACCGGCCGGACGCCTGCGCCGCGACCGATGTCTATATCCGGATACTGGATGCCATCCAGTCCGAATCAATCAATTCCACCGCCTCGCTGAAACCGACCAACCTCGGACTGGATATAGATTACGATTTTTGTCTCACGAATATCCGCTCAATAATGCAGAGGGCCAAAAAGGCGGGCAATCTCGTCACCATTGATATGGAGAGTTCGGCCTACACCGATTTGACGTTGAAACTCTACGAGACGCTGGTAAAAGAAGGGTTCTCCAACGCCGGTATTGTGATTCAATCATACTTAAGAAGGAGCGAAGCCGATATCAGGAAACTGATTGACCTGTCGCCGCGGATACGGCTCTGCAAGGGCGCATATAAAGAACCGGATACCGTAGCATTTCCGAGTAAAAAAGATGTGGACAAGAATTATATCAAACTGCTGGAGATAATGCTGGCCAGGGAATCGCTTGATAAAGGGGCCTATCCCGAAATCGCTTCGCACGATGATCGAATCATCAACTGGGTATTTGATTATGCCCGAAAGAATAACACGTCGGCCGATAAGTTTGAGTTCCAGATGCTCTACGGCATCAGGCGTGATTTGCAGGAAAAGATAGTTAAATCCGGCTACCGGATGCGGGTCTATGTGCCCTACGGGACGCACTGGTATCCGTATTTTATGCGGCGGCTGGCCGAACGGCCGGCCAACGTGGGATTTTTAATCAAGAACGTCTGCCGGTGGTGATTCGTGTATCAGCGGCTGGTAAACACTTCCAGCCGGTGATTCTTGCCTGCGGAGCGAAGCGGAGTCCCGATTTCCATCGGGGACGCATCCAGTGTCTGGATAACAATATCGTCTTTGCCGTCGTTATTGATATCGGCTACAAACGGCTCGCCGACCGGCATCCCGATTAACTTAAACCCCTGGGCCGCGGACGGGATATCAAGTTCAATTGCAGGCGCGCTGTTAAACACGCCCTTATTGGCGCCGGCATATATCTGGATTTTAGCGCCGGCCGCATCAGAGATAAGCAGGTCATTAAGCCCGTCCTTATTATAATCGCCTTCCAGGCTCCAGAGATACGGCGTCTGGAACTCGGCGGCGATGGCGCTGCGTTTACGGTTTGAGACGCCGCCGGCCAGCGAAAAAGTGAACGGGACATTGAAGACCTTGACATAATCCGGGCTCTGGGGGTAAAATCCGGTCTCGCGGTTGACAGCCAGGTAAACCGCGATTTCCCAGTCAACGCTGTGCGCCAGGAGCGCCTCAAGCCCGCCCAGCACGCCTAATTTGCGCATCTGGACGACCGTCAGGTCCTGTAATTTGTCGTTATTCAAATCGGTCAGCCCATACTGGACAATCCAGTTATTGGTGCGGATAATCTGGGTGGGTTTAGATAACTCGGTCTTGAGTTGCGGGTTAAGATAAATTGTTATCAAACCATCGCCGCCATCCGCAGTAATGATGTCAACTACCCCATCGCCGTTCATTTCCTTGACAAAGGGAATGAGTTCGTAAAAGGCATTATCCCTTTTCTTGCGCGATTCGCCCAGTTTCACATAACCGTCCGGCTTGGCTGTCGTTGAGATTGGCGAAGAGTCTGACCCTAATAGATAATAGTATAACTTGTTATCAGAAATAGTTACGACGTCGTCACGGCCGTCCGCATTGACATCAACCCAGTTTATATTCGGCAGCGATATCTCGTTAGACAACGGCACAAAAACAGATGTCTCGTCATAGGTGATGTCGCTTCTGGCCGGCATAGACAGGGTGCGGAATATCTCAAATCTACTATCTGCTTGCTTTTCAGTCTGCCCGCCGTCGCTTTGGCTATGGCGGGCGCGCCCGCCGGAGCCTTGGCGGAGGCGGGCCAATATAAATCCCTGGTTTCCTGGTATGCTGATAAGTCCGTTGGACACGAATTCCTGATAGACCGGCGTGACGACTGCCCCGCCTTTGGCGGAAAAGATAGTGGCTGTTTCTATGATGGCCGACCATTTTGCGCCCGGCGTATTCATCGGCAGATAAACCACGCCCTTCGGCGTGATGCCGACCACTTCCAGCCCGGTATCGGCTGTTATATCTGCAATGTCATATATAAAAATATCATCCGACAGGATAATGGCCTGAGCCTTGCCGCTGTTAGGATTGTATATAAAAAGGCCACGCCCTGATTGTATGATAATCTCCTGTTGTTTATCATAGTCTATATCCTTGATGATAATATCCTGTATCTGTCCGCTGAACTGGATTTGTTTATGATTGAAGTTAAAATCCTGAGCGGATAATTCATTTACCACAAAGACACAAAGAGCGCAAAGAACAGGCGTAATAAATCTGTGTAATCTGTGGCTCATATTATTAAACTCACTCCTTCCATCTCTTTAGGTTTAGATATGCCAAGTATTTCCAGTATCGTCGGCGCGACGTCGCAGAGTCTGCCGCCGGTCCGGAGTTTCCTTTTTTTATATTGTTCGCTCACCAGTGTGAACGGCACCGGGTTAGTCGTGTGATATGTATGCGGCCCGCCGTTTTTAGCGTCTATCATCTCCTCGGCATTGCCGTGGTCGGCCGTGACCAGAACCACGCCGCTTTGCTTAAGCACTGCCGAGACAATCTGGGCCACGCAGTTGTCAACCGTTTCAGCCGCTTTAATGGCCGCGGCCAATACGCCGGTATGCCCGACCATATCGCAATTGGCATAATTCATAATAATGACCGTGTACTTATCAGATTCTATCGCCTTCAGGACTTCACGGGTAACGGCCGGCGCGCTCATTTCCGGCTGTATATCATAGGTCGGCACCTTGGGCGATGAAATATGAATCCTCTCTTCATACGGATACGGCTTTTCCTGGCCGCCGTTGAAGAAGTAGGTGACGTGCGCGTATTTCTCGGTATCGGAGATGCGCAGTTGGGTTATCTTGTTATCGGCCAGCACCTGGGCTAAAATATTATTCAGATGCACCGGCTTGAATGCGACAGGCAACGTGAACTTTTCATCATACTGGGTCATCGCGGTGTAAAATACCTTCGGGAACGACTTGCGGGCAAAATCGGCAAAGTTCGGTGCGGTAAGAGTTCTGGTAATCTCGCGAGCCCGGTCCGCCCGAAAGTTAAAGAAGATGACCGAATCATTGTCCTTAATACGTTTGGTATTGGTGATGACAATGGGCTTGATAAACTCGTCAGTCTCACCGCGCACATAGGCGACCTTTACCGCGGCAACCGGGTCTGTTTCCGTAACGCCTTCGCCCATAGTCAGCGCATCATAGGACTTCTGGAGCCGTTCCCAGCGCTTATCGCGGTCCATCAGATAATAGCGGCCAGAGATGGTCGCCACCTTGCCGATGCCAATTTTATCCATCTGTTTAACCAACCGTTCCAGATAACCGGCGCCGCTGGTGGGCGGGGTATCGCGCCCGTCCAAGGCCGCGTGGAACATCACCTGCTCTCTGGCCAGCCCCTGCTGTTTAGCCATCTCAAGTAAGGCAAGATAATGCGTCTCGGTGCTGTGCACCCCGCCGTCCGAAACAAGCCCCATAAAATGCAGGATTGAGTTATGCTGTTTGACATATTGCATTGCTTGCACCAGTTCTGGAATCCTGAAGAACGAACCATCA
>JACQXL010000204.1 GCA_016208805.1 Planctomycetota bacterium
AATCAAACGCCTCGTCCACCGACTGGGCGTGCCCGCGAGCCACCAGTAGACCGGCCAAGTGGTTCCGGCCGACGCTCTCGCCGCTGGTGAACCTGAGCAAATCGCCGTAGGTCAGGTTGATATCATATTTCCTTAAACCTTCTATACCCGTATTAATCCGCCGGATACGCTCCTGCTAGGCCGCGACCAGGAACGTCTTCAGTGGTTCGGAACAGCCGTGCCGGAAATAACCCAGGATATGAATCTCGTTATCCTGGTGGCTGGTGGTCATCTCCACCCCTTTGATTATCCTCAAGTTCTCCGGGCGCGGATACTTGGCCAGGATATCGTACGCCGCGCAGCTGTCGTGGTCCGTAAACGATACGATATCGTATTTGGCGTCTATAATCTTCTGCAACACCTTCTCCGGATGATATACCCCATCCGAACAATTGGTATGCAGGTGCAAATCTATCTGCATCGTTCAATCTTAATCAGTAAGCATAGCATTCTCACCTGAACTTGTCAAGAGTTATTTTTTAATTGTAAGCAAAATATTTTATGATACGATGCGTACACGAATTAAGCGGATAAAACTGATATTCCGCTAAATCAGCTCAATCCGCTTACTTAAAATATGGCAGACAAGAAAATATACATCATTGACGGCAGCTCGTATATCTACCGGGCCTTTCACGCTATCCGCGGGCTGGCCAACTCCAAAGGCATGCCCACCAACGCCATCTACGGATTCGTCACCATGCTCCTCAAGGTGCTCAAGGATGAAAAACCAGAATACCTGGCCGTCGCAGCCCTACAAAGAATACAAGGCCAACCGGCCGGCCATGCCGGGCGAGCTCCAGCCCCAGATTCCGTATATCAAAAAGGTCGTAGAGGCGTTCAATATCAGGTCAGTGGAAAAATCCGGCTACGAAGCGGATGACATCATCGGCACCCTGGCCCGCCAGTACGAGGCCAAAGGCTTCAAGGTCGTGATTATCACCGGCGACAAGGATATGATGCAACTCGTCTCGGATAACGTCACGCTCTGGGACACGATGAAGGACAAAAAGACCGGCATGGCCGAGGTCAAGGACCGGTTTGGGGTCGGGCCGGAAACCGTGACGGATGTCTTCGGCCTGATGGGCGACACAAGCGATAACATTCCGGGCGTGCCCGGCATCGGCGAAAAGACCGCCATTGACCTGCTCAAGGAATTTCAATCGCTCGATAACCTGCTCAAGAATGTGGCCAAGGTTAAGAAGGAAAAACTGCGCGAGAATATCGCCAAGTTCGCCGACCAGGCGCGCCTGAGCCGGCAACTGGCCACTATTGACTACGCGGTCAAACTGGATATCCAGATGGAAGACCTGGCCCTCAAGTCCTACGATACCGAGAAACTGCGCGAACTGTTCAGCGAACTGGAGTTCAGCAAGTTCCTCAAAGACCTCACCCCACAAAAGACTATCTCCTACGATAACTATCATACGGTCAGCACCGAACCGGATTTCAATAAACTTATGGACCGGCTCAACCGGGCGGACGAATTCGCCATCGATACCGAGACCAACTCCAAGAACCCGATCTCGGCCGAGATTGTCGGCATCTCGGTCTCGCTAAAAGAGCACGAGGCATATTATATCCCGCTCCGGCATACCTGCCCGAATTGTCACCCTGAGCCATCCCCCGAAAGTATTCGGGAGAAAACGAAGGGTCTCAAAAAAGGAAAAGGAGATTCTTCGCTCGTCCAGCCGGGACTCACTCAGAATGACATAAAGTCGCCTGTCCCTAATCAACTGCCTGTCAAACTGGTGCTTGACCGGGTCAAAGAACTTCTACAATCCAATGCCCTCAAAATCGGACAGAATATCAAATACGATATGATTGTCTTCAGGCAGGCCGGGCTGGCCATCAATCCGCCGCTGGCCGATACGATGATAGCGGCCTATCTGCTCAATCCCAATAAACGCAACCACAGCCTTGAGGAAATCGCCCGCGAGTATCTCGGCCACCAGACGATTACCTATAAAGACATGGTCGGCACGGGCCAGAAGGAAATCACATTTGACAAGGTGGATATCGCCAAGGCGACCACATATTCGGCCGACCTGCTCAGCAAGATTCTGCTGCCCAAGCTCAAGTCCGAAGGGCTTTATGAACTCTACCAAAAGATAGAAATGCCGCTGGTGCCGGTCCTGGCCGATATGGAAATCACCGGCGTCCGGGTGGATGCGGACTACCTCAAGGAACTATCCGCCGAGTTCGCCGGCAAGATTGATAAGATTAAACGCGCGGCATTTGAACTGGCCGGGACCGAGTTCAACCTGGACTCGCCCAAACAGCTCCAGGAAGTCTTGTTCGAGAAACTGCAACTGCCCAAGACCAAACGTATCAAGACCGGTTTCTCTACCGATAGCGACGAGCTGGCCAAACTGGCCCAACAGCACGACCTGCCGGCCAAGATTCTGGAACACCGGACACTGGCCAAACTCAAGAACACCTACATTGACGGCCTGCTGGAAATGATTAACGCCAAGACCGGCCGACTGCATACATCATATAACCAGACGATAACGGCCACGGGCCGGCTGAGCTCATCCGAGCCGAACCTGCAGAACATCCCGGTCCGGACCGAGGAAGGCCGGCGCATCCGGCAGGCATTCATCCCAGCCAAGGGATGCATCCTGGTCAGCGCCGATTATTCGCAGATAGAGCCGCGCATCCTGGCCCATTTCTCAAACGATAAACTGCTGGTCAGCTCATTTGAGAATAACCAGGACATCCACACCCGGACCGCGGCTGAACTCCTGAACATCAGCGAGGATATGGTTAGCGCGGACGAACGGCGCATGGCCAAGACCATCAACTTCGGAATTATTTACGGGATGAGCGCGCACGGACTGGCCGGCGCGCTGGGCATCAGCCATAATCTGGCCCAGACGTATATTGATGAATACTTTGTCAAATACAGCGGCGTCAAGACGTATATGGAAGCAACCCTTGAATCGGCCCGGGCCAAGGGCTATGTGGAGACATTGATGGGCCGCAAGCGCCCCTGCCCGGAGATTAACAGCGCCAATGTCACGGTGCGCAACTTCGCCGAACGCGCCGCCATTAACGCGCCGTTGCAGGGCTCGGCCGCGGATATTATGAAACTGGCCATGATTAAAATCTATAACCGACTTAGCAAATCCCCTCTTGAGAGGGGTAGGGGTGTGTTAGAAGGGACTCGGATGATAATACAGGTGCACGACGAACTCGTCTTTGAGGTCCCGTTAAAAGAGGAAGCCGAACTAATCAAACTCATCCGTCAGGAAATGGAGCAGGTGGTTGAACTCAACGTCCCGCTCAGGGTGGACATCAGCAAAGGGAACAACTGGGCGGATATGCACCGAGTAAAATGACGAATGCGGATTACGTCCCGATGACCATCGGGACGCATCCGCATTCCAAAATCCGCATTACCTGATGTAGCCCATCAAATACAACTCTGCCGCGGTGGTTACCCCGTCCCTATAAACGCTGGTCACAAATTTCCGGTTCGCATCTAACGGAACTAACACGGTCAGGTAGTTAGTAAAGTCCTTGACTGCCGTGTCCAGCCGGTAGAGCGGGGCCGGGTCAACCGTCGGCTTGGCGTAGAACTGGGCCTTGTAGCCATAGAGTATCGTGTTGGCTCCGGCATGCGTCATCACCACTATCGCATATTTCGTGCCGACCGGGACATAAGGCGCAGGGTCAATTTCCGTGTTCGGGACGGATGCGCTACTTAGGT
>JACQXL010000187.1 GCA_016208805.1 Planctomycetota bacterium
AGAGGCCAACCCGGCGCTGTTCCCCGGGATTTACGTGGCCGAGAATATCAGGCGGCTTTATCCCAACGGCCATTGCGCCGCTCATATCCTCGGCTATGTCACCCCTATCTGGAAAGAAGAATATCCTAAATTGAAAGAGGACGGATTCTTTAAAGAGGCGCTCAGCCCCGAGGTGGAAAACGGCATCTACGAAATACTGCTCACCCGCGGAGATTTCAAGGACGACTATATCGGCCGGATGGGCGTGGAAAAGAAATACGATGGCATCCTCAGGGGCCGGAGCGGCATCAAACTAATTGATTACGATTACTACAGCAAGCAGAAACACGAACTCAGCCGCATCGGCTCTATGGCCGGCCAGGATATCAGCCTGACCATAGACACGGCGCTCCAGTTGAAGATGGACCAACTGATGAAGAATATCACCGGCGCGGCCGTCGTGATTGATGTGACCAACGGCGAGATACTCGCGCTGGCCTGCTCGCCGACCTTTGACCCGAACATTATGCAACCGCCGGTCTCGCCGGAAACTCTCCAGTACATCAATAATAAGACCATTAAGCCGCTTTATAACCGCGCCATCTCAGGGCAATATGCGATTGGTTCGGTCTTCAAGATGATGACGGCCGTAGCCGCCCTTGAGGAAGGACGGATTACCGAAAACTCCACCTTCTACTGCAACGGTTATTTCTCCAAGACTTCCATGCACTTCAAGTGCTGGGTGGCCGACTACCAGCGCGAGCACGGCAATATGGCCCTCAATGACGGCATCAAGAATTCCTGCAATGTCTATTTCTTCAATATCGGTAAACTGGCCGGTGCGGAGGCAATCCTGAAATGGGCGGCTGAGTTCGGGTTCGGCGAACGCACCGGTATTGATTTGCCGGCCGAGGCCAGGGGTCTGCTGCCCGACCCGTCCCGAGGAGTCTCGGACGGCCGGGTCTGGACGCCGTCGGATACGCTCAATATCTCCATCGGCCAGGGCGATTTGATGGTCACGCCGATTCAGGTCGTCCGGATGATGGCCGCGATATCCAACGGCGGTTACCTGGTCACGCCGCACATTGTCCGGAACGGCGCAACGGAACCACCGCGCAAGATTAACGTATCAAAGCGCACCCTTAATGCGGTACGGCAGGGATTATACAGCGTGGTCCAGGCCGAAGGCGGCACGGCCCACGGGAGCGGGCTGGCCAAATTCCCGGTGGCCGGCAAGACCAGCACGGCCGAACTGGGCGCGGGCAAGAAATCGCATGCCTGGTTCGCCGGCTTTGCCCCCCACCAGAAACCCAAATATGCCTTTGTGGTGATGGCCGAGAACGCCGGTAAAGGCAGTGAAATCGCCGCGCCGATTGCGGCCGGGTTTATGCCCGAGATAATGGCCTGCTTGACCGCCGTAGCTCCAGTGAAGGAAGGAGTCCTAATGAAAACAGGCACCCAACCCGCACAACGCAAACCGGCACCGGAAGAGGAAGAAGATGAAGGTCCAACTGACGACTGAAAACCGAATCCTGATATTTACGATGCTCTGCCTGGTGGCCATCGGCATTGTTTCTATGTGGAGCATTATGTCGCTGCCGGCCAGCGTCTACGAACAGCCGCTTTTATCAACCGCCAGCATCGTAAAACTTCTTTCGTTCCAGCCGATTAAGCAAACCATATTTGCCATCGGCGGTTTCCTGCTGTTCATCCTGCTGCTCCGGATGAACTATTATAAATTAAAGGACTATTCATTTATCTTCTACCTGATTATTCTGGGACTGCTGGTGGTGCTGGTCGGCTGGGGCAGGATATCGCGCGGTACGCGGGCCTGGTTTTCACTGGGGCCGTTCGCGCTCCAGCCCTCGGAATTTATGAAGATTGCCACCACCCTGATGCTGGCCCGCTGGATGATGCACCAGACCAATATCAGCAGTATTACCGGGATGATAGTCCCGTTTATTATTGCCACGGTTCCAATGGGGCTGGTAATGCTCCAGCCGGATTTAGGCAGCGCGCTGGTCTTTCTGCCGATGCTGTTTGTGATGCTCTTTGTGGCCGGGGCGCGGGTCAAATACCTGGCGATTACCGCAGTGCTTATTGCCCTGTCCCTGCCGGTGGCCTATTTCGGGATGCTCAAAGACTACCAGCGGATGCGCCTGCAGGTATTTATCAATCCGGATAAGTCACCCACGGCGGACGCATACCAGTTAATCAGTTCCAAGATAGCCGTCGGCACCGGCGGTGTGCTCGGCCGCGGGCTGGTTACAACTGATGAATACACCCCTACCGTATTTGTGCCGGAACGCCATAACGATTTTATCTTTACCATCATCGGCGAGAAAGGAGGATTTTTGGGCACCACGGCCGTGCTGCTATTGTATTTCGCCTTGTTTATCACTGCCCTATTTATCGCCACCACCACCCGCGAACCGTTCGGGCGGCTGATTGTCTCAGGACTGGTCACGCTGATGGCCGTTCAGGTGTTCATCAATATCGCTATGACCATCGGCCTGGCGCCGATAACCGGCATCACACTTCCGTTGATTTCCTACGGCGGCTCGTCGCTGTTGGCCACATTTATCGCGCTGGCATTGATAAATAATATCAGGATAAAGCAGATACCCAGTTTTGCGGTGAGGGACTTCTAATAAATGACTAATGAGATTGCTTCGTCGCTCATCCCGCCGAGACGGGATTCACTCCTCGCAATGACTGTCATTGCGAGCCCGTACGGGCGAAGCAATCTCATTTTGTTAGAGACTCTTAGTACAACAAATCATAAATAGGTATCCGAAAATGTTAAAGATTTTAATGTTAGATAGCCGATATATTATCCAGAGGGCTGTTAGGAGGATAATATTATGGCACAAGGTCGCAAATCACCATATATGGTTAACCTTAAC
>JACQXL010000012.1 GCA_016208805.1 Planctomycetota bacterium
AGTTAAAGCAGATAGAGGAATACTCAAAGAACGCCGCCTGCCTGGTCAGCCCGAATATGAGCATCGGCGCCAATCTGCTGTTCAAACTGGCCGGCCAGACGGCTAAATCGCTCGGACCGGATTACGATATTGAAATCGTAGAGACGCATCACCGTTTCAAGAAGGATGCGCCCAGCGGCACGGCCAAACGGCTGGCCGAGTCTGTGACCAAGGCAACCGGCAAGGCGGTACCGACCCATTCACTCCGGGTGGGCGATGTGGTCGGCGACCATATGGTTACGTACAGCAATCTGGGCGAGCGGATAGAACTGGTGCACCGGGTCCATACGCGTGAGGTCTTTGCCCGTGGCGCGCTGGTGGCCGCCCGGTTTATCGCCAAGGCAAAACCGGGAATGTATACAATGGCGGATGTGATTGGAAAATAACAGGGACTTGGACGAGACTTATAAGAGAGGGGAATAAGTCTCTTAAAGTCCCTGTTAAAATGAGGTGTTATATGGGCGATGTGAGTAGGCGAGATTTTATAAAGAAGGCCGCGATTTGCGGGATGGGCGCTATCAGCGCCGGCTCAATGGTCAAGACTTTACGTGCGGCTGAAGAGAAGCCCGAAGATAAACCTAAGCCGACCGTGGCGGTGGCCGAAGGCGATGACCCGGCCAAGTTGACCCAGTCGGTTATTGAGACACTGGGCGGGATGACCAAATTCGTCAAGAAGGGCGATGTGGTGGTGGTTAAACCCAATATCGCCTGGGAGCGTCCGCCCGAACTGGCCGCTAACACCAACCCGCAGGTAGTTGCCGCCATTGTCAAAGAATGCCTCAAGGCCGGCGCCAAGACGGTCAAGGTTTTTGATAAGACCTGCAACGACTGTCATTCTACCTATGAGATAACCGGTATCGCCAAGGCGGCCAAGGAGGCCGGCGCTGATGTCGTGATGATTGAAGACCGGGAAGCGTTCTTTGAGAAAGTCGGTTTCAAGGGCCAGCCCGTCCCGAATGCTTTCGGGACTAATAGGGGAGAACCGGATTGGTCCTGGCCGATTGTCAAGGAAGCGCTTACCTGTAATGTCTTCATCAATGTGCCGATTGCCAAACACCACGGCCTGACCAAACTGACACTGGGCATCAAGAACCTGATGGGCGTGATGGGCGGCCGGCGCGGACAGATTCACCAGAATATTGATAATATGCTGGTGGATGTTCTCTTTGCCGTCAAGCCGCACCTGACCATCATTGACGCCTACCGGATTCTCCTGCGCAACGGCCCGACCGGCGGCAATCCCAAGGATGTGATGCTGGTGAAAAAGGTGCTCGGTTCAACCGACCCGGTGGCCGCGGATAGTTATGTCTGCTCTATATTCCCGGGCAATATCAAGGGGGCCGATATCGGCTATATAAAACTCGCATTTGAACGCGGTTTCGGCGAGATTGATATTGCAAAGATGAATATTGTGGAGAAGAAGGTATAAATAACCAAATTCCAAATAATACCTAAATGGACAATGACCGAAACGATAAACCATATGATTTGGATGAGAGGACATTAGTCTTTGCTAAGGCGGTTATTCGGTTATGCAGGGGATTGGTCAGGGATACCATAAACATTGAAGAAGATTTTCTCGTCAATTATAGATAAATCTAAACCGGCAGATTAATAGTTTGGGATTTAGACAGTTTGAAAATTGTGACTTATTTGGAATTTGGGATTTGGAAATTGGAGTTTTAGTACATGATTAACCTCCGCCGTATCAGCCAACTTGTGTTCCTGGCCTTGTTCATCTATCTTCTCCTGATAACCGTGGAGCCGGTCGGTGGAGATCCAGCCACTTATGGCGGGATAAGAGGGCTGTTGCCGCAGAAACTGTTTTTCGTATCCGACCCGCTGCTGACAATCGCGACTGTGCTGGCATCGCGGTCATTCCTGATGATCTTCCTGTCATCGCTGGTGGTGCTGGTTTCGGCCGTGTTGTTGGGCCGGGTATTCTGTGGCTGGGCCTGCCCGTTAGGCACCAGTATTGACCTGGTTAACCGGCTTAAAAGGAATAAACCGTTCAGCCCGTCATACCATCCCGCTCTTTGTTCCGCAAAGAGCGGGACTCCGTTGTCACTCCGTAAACCAAAATACCTTATTCTGCTTCTGATAATCGTCACCGCCATACTGGGCGTCAATATCGCCGGCTGGTTTGACCCCATCACCATTGTCTTTAAGTCGTTCGGGCTGGTTCTCTATCCGGTAGGCGACTTCCTGATAAAGGGCGTGATTGATGGGGTTGGGCTGAAAGACCTGTCAAAACCATTGGGCAGTATTAACCTGCTTGACCGCAACCCGGTTTTGTATCACGGCGCTGTCATCTTCTTTTTACTATTTGCGGCTATCCTGATTGCGACTCTGTATCAGACCCGTTTCTGGTGCCGGACAATCTGTCCATTGGGCGGGCTGTTGGGACTGTTGGGCAAGTGGCGTTTGCTCCGAGTTGATATTAATTCTAAATGCACCGACTGCGGCAAATGTTCATTGGTCTGCAAGACCGGCGCAATTTCCGAAAACCTCAGACTCTATGATGAGGAATGCATCCAGTGCTACAGTTGCGTGGCCGGCTGTCCGGCCGATGCGATAACCCTGAACTTTAAGCGGACATCTATGATTAAATTACCCGCCTTGCCTGAAAGGCGCGGGCTTCTTATCGGTCAGTATGGCCAAATTACCGGCATTACCGGAACGGCGTGGGCTTCTTATCGCGGCCGGACTGAGTGTTTTATCAGTGCCGTTGCTTAAGCGCAGTTTCGGACTGAAGCGTGGCCCTTCGGCACTGCCGCGCCTGCGTCCGCCCGGCGCATTAGCGAAGCAGGATACCCAATCGGAACTGGACTTCCAGTCCAAGTGCATCCGTTGCGGCAAGTGTATGAAAGTTTGCCCGACCAACGGACTCCAACCGTTATTATTTGAGAGCGGTCTGACCGCGATGTGGTCGCCGGTGCTGGTGCCGCGGGTCGGCAACTGCCGTCACTATTGCAATGCCTGCGGCCAGGTCTGCCCGACCGGCGCGATTGCGCCTCTGCTCTTAGAAGAAAAACAGGAATACAAGATTGGACTTGCCTACTTTGACACCACCAGATGCATACCTTATGTCCATCCCGACACCGCCGTGTCGGGAAAGTGCCTGACCTGCGAGGAGTTCTGTCCGGTGCCGGAAAAAGCCATAGAACATTATGAAAAGGAAGAACCATACCACGAATGCCCTGCGAATTACGAAACCCTACGAAGAAAACACGGAAGAACCGGACGCCAGATACGAGATACGGGATACGCGCATCCCGTATCTCGCATCGTGTATCTGGTCTATATGTCAAGCAAATTAAATATTATAACCGGTGGGAGTGTCCCTCTCGTCCTCTGAATTGTCCCCCAAATATCTCTGAAAATCGGCCAGATGTGGATACCTTTCCGCCTCCTATCGGTCTGTTTATTATTGCGAATGGCCAATTTTTAGCCAAAGGAGGGGCTACTTCTTGCGAGAGGTTGGGGGGTATCTTAAAAGGGATAGGAGGTTATCTTACGAGGGGTGCGGCATTATTTTAAGAGGGGTGTAGGGTTATCTCAATAGGGGTGCAGGGTTATCTCAAGAGGGGTGCAGGATTATCTCAAGAGCGGTGCAGGGTTATCTCAAGAGAGGTGCAGGATTATCTCAAGAGGGGTGCAGGATTATCTCAAGAGAGGTGCAGGGTTATCTCAAGAGGGGTGCAGGATTATCTCAAGAGAGGTGCAGGGGTATCTCAAGAGAGGTGCAGGGGTATCTCAAGAGAGGTGTAGGGTTATC
>JACQXL010000188.1 GCA_016208805.1 Planctomycetota bacterium
ACGAGAAGTTCTACCAATGTAAAACCTCGCCGCCCCATGTCATTGCGAGCCCCTTGGGGGCGAAGCAATCTCAAAATTAGTAGATTGCTTTGTCGCTTCGCTCCTCGCAATGACATGTTAATGAAAGTCTCTATTAAGTTTTTCTTATTCATACTATTGTCCGGCCAACTGCACCACAAACACCCTTAATGGGTCAGGCAGTTCGCCGGGTTTATAGCCGTAAGTCCCGCCGCCGGACGGCGCAGGCGGCAGGCGATAGATGGCGATGGCAAACTGGTATAACGGTTTGGGCTTAAACTTATCGCCGGTCTCTTCGGCCGCACGGACATCGTCCACCCGGCTGACGGTAACGGCAAAGCCGTATTGGTCATAGGTCTCGGTTGGGTCGGCGTTTTCCCTGATATCCTTGACGATATCCTTGAAGAAAGCGGTTGTGCCGAGTTTGAAGGCATCGTTCGGTTTGGGTGTTACGGTAGTGACGTTCATCGGGTCGGCCGCCGGATGGGCAAAGAATCTCGGCTTGGACAGCGGCGAGTCTACCGGCAGGGGCAACGCAAAGGTATAAGAAGTATTATCGCCGGGCAGTCCGTCGTGCACTAGGGTGGCCTGTGCCGGTTTGCTGGCCGCCCGGTTTTCCGGGATGGATGAACGCATCGCGATGGTCAGCGCATCACAGACCGAGTCCGCTATCTTGGCGCAGACCGTATCCTCAATTGAGGTACGTGTACTCCTGATGGCGTTCGGGAACAGGGCCAGGATGCTGACCACGCCTATCAGAAGAACTATCAGAGCAATCAGAATCTCTATTAGAGTTAAACCCTTACAGGTAACCAACCGACACACCCCTAAATCCCCTCTTTTTAGAGGGGACTTATTCCCCTCTTGAGAGGGGGTAGGGGATGTGTGTGTCACCACCGCGTCAGAACCTATTTTTAGCATAATCTTTTATTCCTCCCGATAAACCGTCCGTCTTATCCGGCCGGTCAGAATGGTAAAATCCAGATACATCTTGCCGGGTCTGCCGGTCTGTTCCAGGATAATATCCGCTTCAACGGGCGAGTCCGGCGGCGGCTTGAACGATTTATCCTCAACCCCGTCCGGCAGGAACATCGTGCCGTTGCCCTTGAACCCGACATAGGGCCCGGTTGAATCCAGTAATGGCGTATCGCCAAACTTAACGCCCCTGGGCAGCGAGATTGATTCGCCAATCTGTTCGTCGTTCTGGGTATCAAGTTTGGGGGTATCGTCCGACTCGTCGTCGGTTTCCTTATGTTTATAGATGGTCATTAATGATTTTTCCTTATCAAAGGCGATGAAATAAACGGCGCGCTGGCTTGAGGCGAGCATCCCGCCCCTGATAAAGGTTGCCTGGATAATCCGGCCGGAGTGCTTGACGCTTTCGCCCTTGGGGAAAAATGCAATCGCAATGGAAGCGGCGATACCGATGATGGAAATCACCACCAGCAACTCAATCAACGTAAACCCCATCCGGTTAATCCGTGCTAATCTGTTTAATCCGTGTAATCCGTTGTTCATTTATTCACCTTCCAATTATTAATATCGTCATCCGTGCCCTCTACCTTATCCGGCCCGAATGACGCAATATCCACGAATGTCTTATTATTCTTGGCATCCGGGTGGTCCTCGCCCGGATTTTTATAGACGAGCGGTTTTTCCCAGATATCAATGATATACTTCTGGCTGTTGTATTCGGTCTTGCTGAACCCGCCGACAATGGCCGGTCCGAACTTTTTCTTGGCCATCTCGCCGGTGGCCGGGTCGTAGCCCTGGGTTAAATCCAGCGGCTGACCCAGGAAATAATAGAGGTTCTGCGAGCCCTCATACGCGCCGCTGGACGGCGGGTAGGCGAAATACGCCTGCTGATACTCGGTCAGAGCCAGTGTAATCTTGGTAATCAGCGCCCGGGTGGCCTCTATCTTGGCCTTCTCCTTCAACCGTCCGGCCACCACCAGCGTCATCCCGGCCAACGTGGTCAGAATCGCTATCACCACCAGCAATTCTATAATCGTAAACCCTTTTTTAGACATATAAAAATCCGACGCTTCGCTGTAATCCGTGGCTTTAATCCCAATTATTTATCCCGTCCGGTTTCTTTTTACTGTCCTCGGTCCAGATATCGTATTCAAAGGGTTTTTTCATATCATCGGTCTTGGTCTTTTCCGATGCATTTTCTCTGTAATAATACGGTTTATACAATGGGCTCTGGTATTCGCCGTTGATAATGCGGTCTTTCTTGAAATTGAAGTAAGGTTTCCTGGGCGGGGTTGCCTTGGCGTCGCCCTTGAGGCTATCCACCAGCGTCTTACTGCTGTTGCCGGTTTCTTCAGCCGGATACGCCCCGAAATCCGCCTGATACATACTCAGGGCCTGGTCAAAACTGCTGATTTCGGTCCTGGCGGTGGTTTCCTTGGCTGTTATCTTGGCGCGCGTCAAGCCCGGCAGTATCAGGGTGGCCAATATTGCAATGATGGAAATCACGACGAGAAGTTCTATTAAACTAAAGCCCTGTTTTCGCATATCCTTCCTCCGTATATAATATACCACAATTCAGGATTCAATGCCATATTTTTTTAGTTTTTCCCATAGGGTTTTGCGGCTGACCTCAAGGATGCGGCTCATCTCGTTTTTATCGCCTTTAGTGACAAGATATAATCGCTGGAGGTATTCCCTTTCCTGCTGTTCCAGGAATTCTTCCAGCGTCGGCGAGCCCTTGACGGTCACCGGCTGCTGGGTATCGGTTGATTCCATCAGATGTTTTTTCTGGAGCGTGCCGTCCCGCCCTGGCGGGACCAGGACAATCGCCCGGGACACCGCATTCTCCAGTTCCCGGACATTACCGGGCCAGCGGTAACTGCAGGCCGCTTCCAGCAAATCGGTGCCCGCCTGGTATGACCGGCCTTTGGCGTATTTGCGGATAAAATGTTCAACCAGAAGCGGGATATCCTCAATCCGTTCCCGTAAGGGCGGCAGTTTTATGGTGATGACATTAAGCCGGTAAAACAGGTCTTCCAGGAAACTGCCTTCCTTGACGCAGGCCAGCAGGTTCTTCTTGGTGGCGGCCACGGCCCGTATATCAACCTTGATGGTCTGGGTACTGCCGATACGCTCCAGGGTGCGCTCCTGCAGGACGCGCAGGAACTTCATCTGGACGGCTGAGGGCATATCGTCTATGTCGTCAACAAAGATGGTGCCCTTATCGGCCAGTTCAAAGCGTCCGACCAGTTGGTTGCGCGCATCCGTGAATGCGCCCTTCTCGTGGCCGAACAGGTTCGCCTCTATCAACGTCTCCGGCACGGACTGGCAGGAGAACTTAACCAACGCCGCATCCTTGCGCCGGCTTTTATTATGGACGGCGTCGGCGACTAACTCTTTGCCCGTGCCGCTCTCGCCTTCTATCAGGACACTGCAATCGGACGGCGCGATATTTTCTATCAACTGGTAAACCTCAATCATCCGGGCCGATTTGCCCACCATATTCATATAAAACGGCGACTTATCTATCTCCTCCCTGATTTTCTTGTATTCGTCCTTGATGGAACGGTATTTATCTATCCGCTCCAGAATCAGCAGGATTTCCTCGTTATAGAACGGCTTCTGGACGTAATCGTATGCGCCGCGCTTGAGCGCATCCACCGCCGTCTCCACCGTTCCGTAGCCGGTGATGATAACGACCGGTAAATCCGGCTTCTTATCCTTAATCCGGGCCAGCACGTCCAGACCGTCCATCCCGGGCATCTTGATATCCAGCAGGACGCTGTCAAACGGCTCGGCATCAATAAATTTGAGGGCGGTCAGGCCGTCGTAGGCCAGCCGGACGGTATGACCTTTGGATTTGAGCGTATCGCTTAGGGTAACGGTGATGGTCCGTTCGTCATCAGCCAGGAGGACTTTCATAGATAATAAAATTAACACAAGGTAGTAGAATTGTCAAGATAAACCGGCGTCCGCCAAATGCGCCCGTACGGGTCGGAATACGAACTGCTTTATCATATGTATATGCATCAGAACGCTATCTGGATGTCCAGTCCGAGGCATTTCGCCTTTTGACCGGGACTGACAGGATTGGGGATTTCCACGATGATGAAATCTATATGCGAATCGCCGCCGGAGGTGAATGGGATAATCCCAGGCCGGCAATACTCATTCACATGCTGATTTAATTCCTGATTCGCCCGTTTGATGTCCTGGTCTTCGTAGCCGAGTTTGATTATTTCGCTTCCCCACCGGACAATCCGGTTGGCTAAAATATTCTTGAATTCGTTAATCCGCTCAGGAACGGTGATGACCGTCGGTTCGCCTTCAGGACGAACATCGCGCGTCCTTAAATAATCAACCAGACCCCGGTCGCCGGCTAATGCCATTATCGCCATCTGAGAAAGCCCCAGTATCCCGCCGGCTTTATATCCCTTAAGCGGACCGAGATATTCGCACCACTTTTGGGCGTATCGCTTCCGGCCGTATTCCAGCGTCTTTTCGTATCGGCCTGACTCAAAGACATCCTTTACGCCGCGGAG
>JACQXL010000194.1 GCA_016208805.1 Planctomycetota bacterium
AGAACCGCAAGGGTGACCATAAAACCCGCCACACCCCACCAGATATGCCGTTTGATAACCGCTAAATAGTCATAGAGGCTGGTCTGCGGTAGGTCGCCCACTGTCCCGCCTTGGCGGGACTGTGGGTCGCTTGTTCTTTCCGATGTCATAGGTGGTTAGTCTCCGACTCGCCCGCTTACATAAATAATGCCCAAAATTACGGTAATGACATATAGGGTCGGAGTAATATCGCTAATCGTCTTGTTCCAATTGCTTATTTTTCTATGTTCTAATATCAAGACATCGTTATCCTGCAAAGTTACATCTTTTGTTAACGGGTTTGAAACAATTTCTTTCAGGTCTATCTGGAACTTTGACCGTTGGTTCGGTTTGTCAGAATCAGTCCGGAAAAGGTAAACCTCTTCTAATTTAGCTGCGTCGGTGTAGCCGCCGGCCAGACCGAGTAATGACAACAAGGTAATTTCTTTGGCTCTGGAGAACTCGTAATTACCCGGTTTCGCCACCGCGCCTAAAAGTGTAATTTTCTGAGTGAGTGATTCGGCCTTGTATTCTACCGAAATGAAGCGGAGTCCAGATTCCCATCGGGGCGGGGATATCGGGTAATTTAGAAGTCGCCGTGTCTTTTGTTGCCAGACAGCCGTAAGGGCTCAAAAGAAGCCCGACGATTAGCCAGCCGATAATAAATTGTCGCATACACTATTTTTCCTTCTCACCCCGTTAGAAACGTTATCAGAGACACCGTTTTTCGGAGTAGAGTTTGTAACAACGTTTCTAACGGGGCTCATACACTATTTCTCTTTCTCAGGTGCGCCGTAGGAAACTCCATAGGCGGTCCCGCCTGGGCGGGATAACCCCGTCACCCGTACGGGCGGGACACTACATTACTTTTTGGACAGCTGATAGTTAAGATAACTACCCTTCGGTGAGAGAAGACGATTACCCTTAAACAGGAATTCTTTGTCCTTACGGTTATTCCAACTTAAAATCCTTTCCAGTCCGGCCGGGCTGACCTCATTGGCCGGCGGGTCTAAATCATAGATGACCATCTCCAATTTGTCATCCTTCTGCCATGTCAGGGTAAATTCTTCATCCCAGGCCGGCGTCCGGGTGTCGGGTTTGACCCGTGACCTGAAGATTTCCTTGTCGTTCTGGTAAACTATGACGAGGGGATCCGGAGGTGCGCCTTGGGAGCCCAGGTCGTTATCCGTCCAATCAGCCGGAGTAATAACGGCGTCAATTAACCGGATGGTATAAACGTCTTCGGTGGCGGGGACGGCCGACTTCTTATCAAGGATAGCGCTAAATTCGTCTTTAAGTTGCCCCAGACGGCTGGCCAATTCCTTATTCTCCTGGGTCGCTTGAGACTGGGACCGGGCGATTTCTTCTATCGCGGCCATTATCCTTTTCTGGGCATTTTCCTGAGACTCGTTTAATTGATTAATCTGCTTGACTAATTCTTCCCCACCGGGACTCCCCATACGGGCAATCTGCTGAGGCTCCGCATTGACCGACGGCTGATTATTCTTAGATTTGGTCAATTCTGGCATTAAGGCAGCAGTTTTGGACTGTTCCGCTTTTAATTGTTCCAGCATATTTTGATATAATGATTCTATTTTGGTGAGTTCGGCAGTGTGGTCCGGCTGGACACCTGCCCGAATGCGGTCAGGCGGGGGTAAATTGACTTTTTTCTGATTAAACACCAGCCAAGTTAATGCGCCGGATATCAAGACCAAACCCAAAATAATGCCCGAATAAGCCCATTTCCGGATGGCGGTAATTTTTGTTCCCCCGCCGAGTTGCGCCAATACGGGGTCGGCTTTGCCGGCCAGTCGCCGTTCCTTCTTCGCCTCAGTTAGTATCTGTTTGATAATAGTGTAGTCCGCCGTCCCTTTATTCTGTTGCACGATATTCCGAAGCGCCCGATGGAATAAAAGCGCAACCTGCCGCGGCGAGCCCCGGCTGGTACTATAAATCTTTTTAATTGCATCCGTCGTAAAGATATCTTTACCCGTCTTGTGACCAGCCTGCTGGAGTCTGAATCTAATCAGTTGGAAAGTTTCAGCCCGATCCAACGGGGTAAGGACAACCTTAAAACTTACCCGGTCCATCAGATTGGGCATCCGGGCAAGTTTATGATGCAGTTCAAACTGTCCGAAAAGAATAATCTGGAGTAACTTGCCTTTATCGGTCTCGTAGTTTAAAAGTATTCTTAGAACCTCAAGCGAATCGGGCAGAAGTTTTTGCGCCTCATCAATGATTAATACGACTATTTTGTTTTCCTTGAGTTTGGTTTGGAAGAGAAAATCCTTAATCGCTTCTTCAATCTTGGTGTCGCTCAACTGGGCAAGTGAAGGCATCTCAATACCCAGTATCCGCAACAAGGATTCCAGAACCGTGCCGATATCGCCCAGGACAACGCTCAGGCCTCGCTGGAGATTCAGTTCGCCCATTAGATTGTTTAATACCTGTTTACGCGTGCCTGACTCATAGAAAAAAGCCGGGTCAGGACTCGTGGAGAACGGCTCAACCTTTAACCCCAGGAATTCATAGTAACTCATATACAAAATCTACCATATGGTACTATCGTCAAGGACCGGATTATTTCAGTACCTCGCCTTATGACAAAACTTGATATTATCAAACATCTCTAACGGTGTCAAGAATTATTATCAATAATTCTCATTTTTCCTTGTGCCTTTGTGGCGAGAAGTGGTATCATCAAAACGCTCATTGTCTTGACAAATCCTGTCTTTTTCGTATCTATCTCAGTATCCCTATTAGCGGGATTGGTTGCGACCTTATGGATTATTTCTATTATTGTAAAGAAGAACTTTATTGCGAAGATGTTCCGGTCAGCCGGATAGCCGAGCAGGTCGGCACGCCGGCCTATATCTACAGCAGTCGCACGGTTCAAGAGCACTTCCATAAATTAAAGAAGGCGTTCTCGGCGCCCGGTAGAGCCCCGCTTATCTGCTATTCGCTCAAGGCCAATTCCAATCTGGCCATCTGCCGGCTGCTCAAGTCCGCCGGCGCCGGGTTTGACGTGGTCTCCGGCGGCGAGTTGTTCCGAACCCTATCCATCGGCGCTGACCCGGCTAAAATAGTCTTCGCCGGGGTCGGCAAGTCCATCGCCGAAATAAAATACGCCCTGCAAAATAATATCCTCATGTTCAATACCGAGTCGTTCCAAGAGATACTCAATATCAACCTGGTCGCCCAGCGGCTGAATAAAACAGCCCGGATTTCTATGCGGATAAATCCGGATGTAGAACCGCACACTCATAAATACCTGACCACGGCCAAAGAGGAAACCAAATTCGGGTTCACGATTCCGGATGCCTATAAGATTATCAATATGCTCAACCGCTTCCAAAGGGTAAAACTGGTCGGGTTGCATACGCATATCGGCTCACAGATACTCCAGATAACGCCCTATCTCAAGGCGCTCAAGAAGGTATTGCCGATGATAGACGAGTGCCGCCGGCTGGGCCATCCGGTGGAATACCTGGATATCGGCGGAGGGTTCGGCATCTATTATAGAGGTGAAGAAGCGAAACCGGCCGCCAAATTCGCCCGGGCCATTCTGCCGCTGGTTCGTAAGGCCGGCTGCCGCCTGATTATGGAGCCGGGCCGGTTCATCGTTGGTAATGCCGGTATCCTGGTCACCAAGGTCATCGCGGTCAAGGAGACGAACCGGAAATGCTTTGTTATCTGCGATGCCGGAATGAATACGTTGATTAGGCCGAGTCTCTATGATGCCTATCACAGGATAGAACCGGTCCGAAAGATGAAAGATGAAAGAATAAAGATGAGAGCAGATGTCGTGGGCCCGGTGTGCGAGAGCGGTGATTTTCTTGGTAAAGACAGGCAACTGCCGCCGGTCAAGGCCGGCGATTATTTGAGCGTCTTTTCGGCCGGCGCATACGGTTACTCAATGGTATCAAATTATAATTCCCGGCCCAGACCGGCCGAGGTGCTGGTCAGCGGCAACCGCTACAAGGTAACTACGAGGGCAGAGAGATACGATGATTTAATCAGGTTGGAAAATAAATAATCGGCTTAATCCGTTTAATCCGCTTACTAAAACCTATGATTGTAATGAAATTCGGCGGCACATCCTTGCGTAACGCCGAGCGCATTAAGGCCGTGGCCGGCATCATTAAGAGCCGGCTCAAGCAAAGCCCGGTCGTGATTGTCTCAGCCCATCACGGCGTGACCGAGCAGTTAATCGCCGCGGCCCGGACACCGTCGCCCTTGCACTATGCCAGAATCAGAAACCTGCATCGCCGGATTACTAAAGAACTCGGACTGCCGTTATTTGTGGTTGAACCACTATTAAAAGAGTTAGAGGATTTTCTGGAAACTATCCGTCCCGACATCCATCGGAGCGTAACCCTTAAAGAGATGGATGAGATACTTTCATTCGGCGAACGGTTTTCCTGCCGGGTGATGGCCGGCTATCTCAACAAAATAAACATCCCGGCCACCTCGCTGGATGCCTATGATATCGGGATGCTGACCGATTCGCATTTCGGTAATGCCCGGCCGTTGCCGCAGAGTCACAAGGATATCACGGCCCGGTTGAGGCCGACTATCCATTCCGGCCGAATCCCGGTCGTTACCGGTTTTATCGGCAAAGACCGCGAGGGCAATATCACCACTTTAGGCCGTAACGGAAGCGATTATACGGCCACGATTATCGGGGCGGCCGTCGGCGCATCGGAAATCCAGTTATGGAGCGATGTCCACGGGATTATGAGCGCCGACCCGCGACTGGTGCATAATGCCAAACCGGTTCCTGCCGTTAGCTTCAATGAAGCAGGCGAACTGGCTTATTATTCACGCCGGTTCCATCCGTCCACCCTGACACCGGCTATCCACAAAAATATCCCGGTGCGCATCCTTAATACCTACGAGCCAACCGCGCCCGGCACAACGATTAGCGCGGCCAGGCCCAAAAAGACCACCGTTCCGGACAAGGCGGTCAAGACCATCGTCTATAAAAAAGACCTCTTTCTGGTGACCATCACCTCGGGCCGGATGCTGATGCAATACGGGTTCCTGGCAAAGATATTCAGCGTCTTTGCCAAATACAAGATTGTGATAGATATGGTGGCGACCTCTGAAATCAGCGTCTCGTGCACGACCGACCGCAAGGACCACATCAGGGAGGCGCTCAAGGAAATCGCCCGGTTCGCCGGCGTGCAACTGGACGAGAAGAAAGCGGTGGTCTGTGTGATTGGCGAGAATATCAAATACCTAAACGGATTAAGCGCGGATATCTTTATGGCATTGAAAAGGGCCGGGGTCAAAATCCATATGATAAGTTACGGCGCCACCGGCATCAATATCGCATTCCTGGTGGATAACCGGGATGTCAGGAAGTCTGTCCGGTCGTTGCATCGGCTGATTTATTAGGAGTATATGACTATGAAAGATTTTGTGGCCGGCCGGCTCAAACACCTGCCGCCTTACATCTTTGATGCCCTTGACCACAAACGTAAAGCAATCCAAAAACAGGGCAAAGACCTGATTGACCTCTCGGTGGGCGACCCGGACATAATGCCTAACCGGCCGCTGATTCAACTGCTTAAATCAGCGCTGGACGAGCCAGCCGTTCATCGCTATCCGCCCTATAAAGGCACTGAAGAAATGCTCCAGACTATTGCCGGCTGGTATAAAAAGAAATCGGCTCAGGTTAATTCGGCTACCGAAATCTGGACGCTAATCGGTTCCAAGGAAGGCATTGCGCATTTAATCTGGGCCACGGTCAACCCAGGCGATATCGTGCTGGTACCCGACCCGTGCTACCCGGCCTATCGCTCGGCCATCATCCTGGCCGGTGGTAAGATTGTATCAATGCCGCTCCATAGACAAAACGGATTCCTGCCTAACCTTTCGGCAATCAAACCGGCTATCGCCAAAAAGGCAAAACTGATGATGCTGAATTATCCGAGCAACCCGACCTCGGCCGATGCACCTAAAGAGTTCTACCAAGATGTCGTCCGCTTTGCCAAGAAATACGGCATCATCGTCTGCCAGGATGCGGCCTACAGCGAGATATACTACGATAAACCTCCCGTATCATTTCTATCCGTGCCGGGCGCCAAAGAAGTCGGCGTGGAGATAAACTCGTTCAGCAAGACCTTCAGCATCGCCGGCTGGCGGATGGGCTGGGCGGCCGGTAATGCGGATATCATCAAGGCGCTGGGCAGGGTCAAGACCAATATTGACTCCGGCGCTTTTGTGGCGCTCCAGAATGCGCTCTGCCAGGCGCTCAAACATCCCGATAAAATCGGCGGGCTGGCCAAAATCAGGCAGACCTACCAAAAACGGCGTGATATTATAATCCAAGGCCTACGGGAAATCGTGCTTGACCCCATCATCCCGAATA
>JACQXL010000195.1 GCA_016208805.1 Planctomycetota bacterium
CTATTTTCAACGAAGTTGCGAGCATGCCCAGACAGACCCCCAGGAGGATTCCGCGTTTCTGGGCCATATTGGGAACCATCATAATCCATTCAGTAAACGACGGCAGTCCTTCCCATAGATAACTGCCGAATGTCACCCGGCCCAGCATCACGACAAAGGCCGTTACCAGCAGAATCGTGGCAACCACCGTTCTGGCACGGAAGGCACGGAATGCGGCCGAGGCCATATAAAATGCCAGCACCGAGAACATTGTTGAATCCAGTGGAATCAATATCGCTTCAAAAGATTTTGTAAAAGGCATACCTTTGTGTCCCCAGCCGCAACCAACCACGCACATAAATGCAATCCCGGCCAGGGTGATAACACTGTAGCCCCAGCCTTCACGCTGACGGGATATCTTGGCATAATGCATCCGCAAAAGACTGGCCAGCCCGATTAACAGGAAAAATGCGCCGATAATCGACAGCCAGGTGGAAGTTAATGCCGTAAAGAATTCCTGCGAAATCTGGTTAGACCGCGGAATGAAAAACTGGATTATCATCACCACGCCGCCGAGCAGTGTGAGCAACAATGGTATTCTACGTTTATACATATCTATATCTTAAGCAAATTAATAAACCACTGGAACATATCTGTCTGAAGCGTTACATTAAGCGTAGCGCAGATAACCCCGATGATAATTAGTATCATCAGAATGAATTTACTGTAATCCTGTCCTTTAAGCGAGCCCATGAGCAATGGTTCACGCGACAGATAGGCGCTGGCCGCATATAATTCCTCGCCTATCAACGTATAATCGCAGGCCACGATAAAAAACGGCAACTGCGCTACGGCATCGGTCCCGGCAATCTGGATAGAGCCGGTCGCCGCACCGGTTTCGGCCAGCAGTAGCGACTCCGCCCAGAACATCCCCATATAGAAATTGGTGGCCGGCTTTTCCCGCACCATAATACCATCCACCGCCGCCACAAACCCGAATTGGCTGTCGGTAATGAAAAATATGTTATCCTGCTTGAAGGCATCCGGCCGGCCTTTATTAATGTAGGCATTCTTGACCACTTCCTGCTGGATGGTCATCACCAGCGGGTCACGGCAGGGAACTATTAGTTTGGTATCATATTCGGCGGTCTTTTCAGCCACTTTCCCCAGAATATTAATTGCGGCAATCGTGGCGACGTCATCCAAACTGCTCAAACCCGGCACATACAGAATCGGTTTGCCCATCTCGGTGGCCCGACCAACCGCTTCTTCCACCGCCTCCAGACCGGCAATCCGGCGGACAAAGAATGATTTACCCTTCTTGGCGTGATATATAAAATACAGTATCAATGCGGTAAAGACAACTACGAAAACCAGGACATTGGTTTTGGAGACCTCATACCAATCTTCAAACTTGAATGTAGCAAAGACAGGATGAAATGAATTCAATAAGGTCAGCATCAAATAACTATTCCTCAATCAGTTCCACATTGGCCCGCGGGATGACGGCGGTCTGACCGTCAGGGAATTCCACGTCCAGGATGCGCACCGGACTTTCGGTTTCTATCTTGACCGGCTCGTTGGGCAGCGCCTTGACCCGTGCCAGTTTGCCGAAATACGGCTCGCGGATAATCCGGATGGAATCGCCTTCCTTCATTGCGCCGCGCTCCCAGTTGGTAGACCCTTCCTTAAGCATATCCTTGATGGCCGGGTCCGGGATGATGATTTCCGGTCTAATCACGCCGGCCCTGATTTGCGTCGCGCCGCTGATGGATGCCTTCCTGCCTTCCTTGGCCACCAGCAGGTTAAAGGTCTTGTTGGCCATATTTATTCTGCCGAACCCTTCGGTCAGTATCAAGGTCAGCCCTATCTTCTCCGCTCCGGTAATGGCCACTCCTAAATCGTAGCCGAGCAGTTCTTTGAGGTCTTTGTCGTCAAACCCGCCCACCACAATGCCCTTGACGCCGACTTCAATGGCTTTCTTCAAGGCCGCAGATGATATGTAAGAACCGCCCACGATAATCTTGTCTTTATACTCCGGCAGGATTTTGCTCTCAGCCAGTTCTTCGTCCGCGCTGGTCACGGCCATCTTAAGAACGGCCGTGGTCTCGCCGCCCACGCCGAAGATGCCCTGGATAAAACTGCAATAGGATTCAACAATCGCGCCTTCTTTGGGTATTATTTCAACAATCGTGCCGTCAATATAGGCCTTGAGTTCCAGCGGCTGAGGCTCTTCGCGCAATAACACCTGGCCGGTAATCTCCGAAATGCTCTCCACCGTTCCTTTAATCGGCGACTTGATGCTGGTCTTGAACCATTTGATAATGGGTTTACTTTCGGCAATGACATCGTCCTTTTCTAATTTATCGCCCTCTTTTTTGATCATATAATGGCGGATGTCCTCGGGCGCAATGGAAAGCAGGTTGACAACATTGATGGTATGGACTTTACCGGGCAGGGATGTTTTCGCAATGATGGTGGCGGCATCTACGGGCTCGCCTTTTTTAACGACCACCTCGCCCTGAATCGGCAGAATCCGTTTCTTACGGATGATGGTTTTGTCGGTGACCCTCAAACCTGGGGTGTATGCATGACCCATTCAGTTACCCCCCCTCTCAATTGGTTTTGCTTTTAATACCTATATTTATTATATTGTCAAGAAAATCAGTCATTTGTTTTTATTATCAATTCAATTATAAAGTATCACCCCCCTATACCCTAATCCTACATACCCATAACCTGCTCCTATATGGGTCCCCTCTGGCTTCCCGCCTATAGATAATCCATATCCCACCTATGGATAATCCATACCCCGCCGATGGATAACCCATATCTCGCCTATATATAATCCATACCCCGTATATGGAAGCCCCTCTCCCCCATAGTGATTACCCCTATCCCCCCTTACATAAAATCA
>JACQXL010000013.1 GCA_016208805.1 Planctomycetota bacterium
TTGGGTTAGGCAAAAAGTCAAAGACCAATGGGAACCAACACAAATTTATGAATGTTTAGCGCTGGCTTCTTAAATCTATTTTCGCAAGAGTTCAGTAACTACCTGAACGTGCTGGTGCCACTGGATGCTAATCGCAAGTTTGTGACATCGGTTTACAGGGACGGCATCACAACAGCGGCGGAACTTTACCTGATGGGCTACATACGATAAATTAACCACAGGAGGCACGGAGACACGGGAATTATTTTACTCTGTGCCTCTGTGCCACGCCATGTCGGCATGGCATGGTCTCCGTGGTAAAATCGGTGGTCTTTGTGGTGAGTTAGATGGTAGAAAAATATTGACAGCCCTAAATAATCTGTGTAATCTGCGGCTTATGACCAAGCATATCTTCATCACCGGCGGCGTGGTTTCTTCGCTGGGCAAAGGGCTGACCTCGGCTTCCATCGGTTTGCTGTTAGAGAGCCGCGGCTTGAAGGTCGCCATCCAGAAGTTTGACCCCTACATCAACGTTGACCCGGGCACGATGAGCCCGTTCCAGCACGGCGAGGTCTATGTGACCGAGGATGGCGCCGAGACGGACCTTGATTTAGGCCATTACGAGCGCTTCACTAACGCCGTCCTGACCAAGGATTCCAATTTCACCACCGGCAAGATATACAGCAGTGTCATCGCCAAGGAGCGGGCCGGCAAGTATTTAGGCAAGACCGTCCAGGTGATTCCCCATATCACCAACGAGATTAAGGAGGCCGTGCGCCGGCCGGTCAGCAAGCATATAGACGTTGCCATCGCCGAAATCGGCGGCACGGTCGGCGATATTGAATCGCTCCCGTTTTTGGAGGCCATCCGTCAGGTCGGGCTGGAACTGGGTTGCTCCAATGTGATGTTCATCCACCTGACCCTGATTCCTTATTTAAGGGCCAGCCAGGAGATGAAGACCAAGCCATCGCAACACAGCGTCAGCAAACTCCGGGAAATCGGCATCCAGCCGGATGTGCTCATCTGCCGGACCGAGAAGCCGCTGACCAATGATATCAGGAGCAAGTTGTCATTATTCTGCAATATCCGGCCCGAGGCCGTGATTGAGGAGAAGGATATTGATTACAGCATCTATGAGGTGCCGCTGATATTCGTCAACCAGAAATTAGACGAACTGATTATCAAACAACTGGAACTGAAGTGCAAGGGGCACGACCTGAAGGAGTGGCGCCGGATGCTCAACACGGTCAAGAACGCCAAGAAGTCGGTTAATATCGCGGTGGTCGGCAAATACTTAGAGTTGCAGGATGCATATAAATCCATCTACGAGGCGCTGACGCACGGCGGGATTGCCAATAAGGTCAAGGTCAATATCCACCGGGTTAACAGCGAGGATATAGAAAAGAGCGGGGCCGAGCGGCTGTTGAAAGGGATGAACGGAATCCTGGTGCCGGGCGGGTTCGGCCAGCGCGGCATAGAGGGCAAAATCAAGGCGATTAAATACGCCCGGGAGAACAAGGTGCCGTTTTTCGGGATATGTTTGGGGATGCAGTGCGCGACGATAGAGTTCGCCCGGAATGTCCTAGGACTAAAGGGCGCGCACAGTTCCGAGTTTGACCCGACCACCAAGCACCCGGTGATTGACCTAATGGAGTCACAGCGCAAGGTGATGGCCAAGGAAGCGATGGGCGGGACGATGCGGCTGGGCGTTTATCCCTGCAAACTGCAGACGGACTCGCTGGCCGCCAAGGCATACGGGACCACCGCGATAAAGGAACGGCACCGGCATCGCTATGAGTTTAATAATAAATACCGCAAGCAGTTTGAGGATAAAGGGATGGTGCTGGCTGGCAACTGTTCGTCTACGGACGAAAGTTTGGTTGAGGTGATTGAACTCAAAGGGCCCCGAAATAATCGGGACTCCCATGCCATGCCGGCATGGCGTGGCGCTGCGGCTTCGCATCCCTGGTTTATCGGGGTGCAGTTCCATCCGGAGTTCAAGTCCAAGCCGATAAGGCCGCATCCGCTGTTTGCGGGGTTTATCAAAGCCGCAACCGGTAAACGGATTTAGCGGATTTATCTGATTAATCGGTTCAATCCGCTTACTTAATTTATGGTAGACGAGAAGAAGGTAGACGAGGGCTGGAAACAGCAGGCCCGGGCCGAGAAGGAACGATTGGCTAAAGAACCGACTGCTTCCGCCTCTGCCGGGGCTTCGGCGGACGAGGAAGAGGGGATGGCGGAGCCGGATTTTAATACCTTTGTGGCCTCTATGGCCGCCCAGACGCTGATGGCATTAGGCCAGATGGAGCACCCGGCCACGCGCAAGAAAGAGGTTAATATCCCGCACGCAAAATATACCATTGACATCCTGACGATGCTCAAGGAGAAGACCAAGGGGAACCTGACCCCGGAAGAGGCCCAGAGTTTAGAGCAGACATTGTATAACCTGCAGATGCTGTTCGTTAAGGTGCAAACCAAGAAAACCTAACCACAGATGAACACAGATAAATCACCAAATTCCAAGCACCAAGTTCCAAATAATATCAAAACTCCAATGAACCAACATCCCAAACGGTTTGGAAATTGGAAATTGGGATTTGGGATTTGGTGTTTGGTGCTTTGCCTTTGTGTCTTTGTGGTGATAGAGACCGTCGTTTGGGCGGAAGAGAAGCCCAAGCCGCCACCGCCGCCGTTAATAAAGTGGTCCGGCACAATAGAAAGCAGTTTCAGCAGTTCCATCGGCCGGATTGACACATCCAATACCACGTTCAAGTCCGATACCTACGGCGAGACCAAGAACCTGAAACTGTATTCCGGTTTGTTATACCTGCGGGGCAAAAGCGAGAATAAATTGACCTCGTTCCAGCGCCGGGCCGAAATTAAAGGAGACCGCAAACTCGCCTCAAACTTTTACGGCTATCTCCAGCAGGTGTTTAACGATAACCAGGTTAGTAAACTGAAGATGGGCAGCCGGTCCAGCGGCGGGTTCGGATACCATTTCATTAAGACGAATGATTTAAAAGAGTCTGTTGATATCGGCGCCAGTTATAATTCCGAGGAATACGAGAACCTGACATTGCGGAAACGGACTTATTCATACCAGTTTATCAATTCCTTCTACTGGAAGATTACCAAGGGACTGGAATTGTATCATAAATACGAATACCTGCCCAATACCAAGGATTTCAAGGAGTTTCGTTCCCGCTCGGATGGCTCGGTCAAATTATACCTGGGCAAACATTTATACAGCAGTTTCGGGATAATAAACGAATACGAGAGAAAACCGGCCAGCCCGACCACGCCGAAGCATAAGGGCACTATCCTGATAACTATCGGGTTCCGGTTCTGAGCCAGTAAACTGATTAAACGGATAAAGCGGATTTTCTGTTTAATCGGTTAAATCCGTTTACTTTTTAGGAAATAATACTTGACTTTTGGGCGGATTGTTCTATATTGTGAAGTAGTAAGAGGGGGTGAAATGGAGCGGTTTATGAGTAAGAAATATTGGGTTGTTATAGTTTGTTTGATATCCATCGCGGGCGTGATGCAGGGTTGCGGGGTGGGTTTGCTGGCCACATTAGGAGCGGCTTCGTCCGGCAGCAGCGGGGGCAATAAAGACAGCGGCCCGAGCGCGCCGCCGTCCGCCTTCTGGCTTTCTAATCCCAAGTAGGTTACCGCCACCAGCCTCAGGCTTGACTGGACGGCCAGCGCCAATGCAACCAATTATACGATATACCGCAAAATCGGCGCAGACGGCAACTGGGGCGAGATTATCACCACTGATGCCTCTACAGTCACGCTGATACATACTAACCTGACACCCGGGACCACTTACTATTATTATGTAAAGGCAACCAACTCCCTTGGTTTATATGTTTCCAACGAGGTCAATGCCACGACCATCAATATTCAACCTGACAGTTTAATCAAGAAAGGAACTGAAGGCGATGATGAGTATCTTACTAATAATCTCTATAATTCAGACGGATTAACCCAGACCAAAAAGGCGTTTACATCAAATGGGGTGATTGCCTCATATTATGTCAAGATAGAGAACGACGGTGGAACCACGGATAATTTTACCATAACGGCCAGCCCTTCAACCGGTTGGAATGTCCGCTACTGGGCCGGCCCGACCGAGATAACTTCACAGGTAAATTCAACC
This sequence comes from Planctomycetota bacterium, assembly GCA_016208805.1. Classification (GTDB taxonomy): domain Bacteria; phylum Planctomycetota; class MHYJ01; order JACQXL01; family JACQXL01; genus JACQXL01. Next base: position 4,148 of record JACQXL010000013.1, read on the forward strand.
GGCTGGGTGGCAACCGGAGTAGTGGTCGGCGGTAATGTTATCATTCGTATTAATGTCCTTCCAGAGACCATTCCGACAGGAAATGGCCTGGTCCTCTATATCACCGCAACCTCCCAGACCGCATCTATGAAACAGGATACGGTCCAGGCAGTAACCGAGGTGGTGGATAAATCCATCACCACGACCTGGGGCGGGGGTGCGGCGGAATATGTAAATTATCACGGTATCGCGATTGATCCTAATGGCAATACATACCTGTGCGGGGCTACCCAGTCTTACGAAATAAACGGTGATGCCGTTTTTATTAAATATAACAAGGATGGGATAGCGGAAAGGATAAAGACCTGGGGCGGGGCCAACGGGGACTCGGCAAATGACATCGCGGCAGGCGCTAACAACAAGATATATGTGTGTGGACAGACCTACACTGGAACAACAGACGATGCCTTTGTGCTTTGCTATGATACATCTACTGATATAATTGACTGGGCAACGGCCTTAAGCGGAACTAACTATGAGACAGCAACCGGCATAGTCCTAGACTCCATGAATAATATCTATGTATGTGGCCAGACCGACACCCTGGGTTCTAACGATGTCTTTCTGGTTAAATTAGATAGCGCCGGCAATGTTATAACCCGGGCAAGTTGGGGCAATACTGGATTTAAGGATGGCGCCACCGCTATAGCGGTTCACAACGATGATGTTTACATATGTGGAAATACTGATATATCGGGAACCGGGGATGTCCTGTTGTTAAAATATGGTAAGAACTTAAACAAATTCGTCTGGGCATATACCTGGGGTGGGCCTAACTTGGATGAAGCCCGTGACATCGCGATAGATTCTAACAACAATATCTACCTGTGCGGACAGACAAGCAGTTTCGGGGCAGGAGATAATGATGCATTCATACTTAAGATTGACAATACCGGCTCACTGGTCTGGCAGAAGACCTGGGGTGGGCCTAATTTGGATAGCGCCAATGGAATAACAGTTGACCCTGCCAACGATGTATATGTATGTGGAGACACAAATAGTTTCCCCACACTTGGACAGCCAGATGGTTTTATTCTTAAATATAATATTGACGCTGTATTGGATTCCCAGAAAATCTGTGATTCCACCACAAATCCTGTCTGGTTAAGAGATATAAAAGTAAATTATGATAATATACACCTGAGTGGAGGGGCACAATACAACGATAGTTGGACCTTTTCTGTCGTAAACGGCACCACCTCTGGGGCGGCTGGCATTTATCAATCTGTGAAGGCATCAAGCCAAGACCCTTTATTCTTTCAGTTGAATCCCGGCTTCACAGCCGTATCACAACCTACCGGCGGTGGGGGGCAGGACTTATTATTCCTGCGCCGGTCGCTCCGGGAGTAGATAATTCTGCCCCCTTATCCCCCCGTTGACAGGTTCAGGAATAGGACACGCCACACCGTAATAGGGACATCCCTACGAGTTATAGGGAGTTCCCTACAAGTTATAGGGAGTTCCCTACAAGTTATAGGGAGTTCCCTACAAGTTATAGGGAGTTCCCTACGAGTTATAGGGAGTTCCCTACAAGTTATAGGGAGTTCCCTACGAGTTATAGGGAGTTCCCTACAAGTTATAGGGAGTTCCCTACGAGTTATAGGGAGTTCCCTACAA
>JACQXL010000209.1 GCA_016208805.1 Planctomycetota bacterium
CCTTATACGTCGTTTAACCTCGCTGGTCTCGGTAGCAATCCTATCAAAATCATCACTGGTCAAAAACTTCCTTAAAGGGATTAACCCAAACTGACGAAAAATCTCATTAACCTCTCGCCCATTTTTTTTTTTTTTTTTATATTGGTTGTTCATTTGAGTCCCTCCTTTCTTAATGCACCGATATATTATTATCGGCACAAGGAGGGACTTTTCTTTTTACCCTTAAGTCACTGCCATTAGCCGCAGGCAGGTCGCAAGAGTTCAGTTTCTTAACTTTTCAAGTCTTTGCTTTTCAGCATCCAGATGGAACCCGATGACCTCGTCATATTTCTTGATATACTTCTCGTATGAATCCTGTTTTTCCCCGGAGTTGATAATATTTTCCAACTCCTTAAACCGCTCAAGAAGTGCGGAATAATACCAGCCGGCCGGATGGTTGTCAAGTTTTGGGAGCAGTTTTTCAGTCTGGTCTATCATTAATTTTACCTGCGTCTGCGCCTCGTTATACCGCCGCGCATCAATTAACCGGTAGGCATCGGCCAGGTAATGCGTCAGCAGGAACTCCAGGTGCGGGTTTATGGCCTGGAATTCCAGAATCTGGTGCGTGTTAATCAGCCGGTTATATTGTTGCAGGACGCCGGGCAATGCCGCGCGGTCTTTAATGGCCTCTTTTTCCGCCGTCAGAATCAGGAGGACGTCCTGGTAAGACCGCGCTTCGGCCATCCACCGGGCGCGTTCTTCCGGTATCGTCCGGTTTGGGATAACATTCTCGTTGATATATTGATTCAACGCCGACAATTCCTTAATGGCGCCATCGTAATCAAATTGGCGCCCCGACGCTTCGGTCGGGACGGAGTTTATCCCAGTGGGACTGCGGCTCCGCAATATGGAAAAGGCCGCAAAGAATCTGGCCGCGATATACATAGATTCATACAACTCCGCGGTCTGCGGCGCGCCATCAGCAATATACTTTTGCTGGACCTTGCGATACCAGTCCGCCGCGACATAATAACTGTTCCGGCCTTCCTTTTTCTCTACCTGGGCCATAAAATAATAGTCCCGCGGCACCCGGTTATAATAGTAAAATGCCAAATTGAACATCAGTTCCGGATTGTCCGGATTGTGCTGGAGTCCTTCTTTAAGGTAATCAATCCCTTTGTCTATCCAGACCCACTTTTCCGGCGAGGTCGCTTCCTGATAGGAGAGGTTATAGACCATATGGTATGAATTGAACACCCAGACCTTGGCGAACCTGGGCTGGAGTTTGGCAATGATGGAGTAGAGCGTTAAAATGGTTTCGTATTGTTTATCCTTCTGCAGGTCGTGCGACTTGAGCCAGAGATAATCCACGATAATGGGTTTAAATCCGCCCAGCAGGGTGGTAGCCAGGTAGGTGCCTAAATAATCCGTGGGCGGCAGGGTATCCAGCGGGTTGGCCTTTTGCATCTCCACCCGTTCCGGCAGGCCTTCTATCCGGTCCTTTACCGGTATCTGGAGCAGGCACAGGAGCGCCAGAGTAATTATGATTATAAAAGGTCGTTTCTTCATATTAATATCAGGGTGTCCAAAAAGTGTCATTCTGAGGCGTTAGCCGAAGAATCTCATTCCCTCAAAACCGCATAAAACTTGAGATTCTTCACTCCGCTTCGCTCCGTTCAGAATGACAAAAGAGGCTTTTTGGACACCCTGTATAGGGTTAATCCGTGTAATCTGTGGCTTCGTATCATTTAATATCCCGCAACCGAAACGCCACCGCCCCGACCACAAAGGCAATAATTCCGTAGAAAATAACATACCCGACCAGCGGCGGGAAGACATTCCACGGCACCGCATACCCATTTAGCAGATAGGTATCGCCGCTGTTAAACCGGCTGAAATCAGGGAACACCTTGAGTGTGCTATCCACTACAAACTCGGATGCCTTCATCATCCAGAGCGGGTAAACTTCAGGCGAATGGGAATGGGCCGGCGCCTGGGTTATCGTCTGGAGCGTTTCCTGTCGGATGATACTGGTCATCGCCTGGCGCATCGTTTCCAGCGATGACGCCCAGAACTGCGTGCCGCTGCCCACAAAATAGATAAAGATATTCAGCACCACATTCACGCCGCCGGACAGGAAGGTCGCGCCCGAGATGCAGAACCCGAGCAACAGGATTACCTGCAACCAGATAACACCCAGTGACTTGAGCACGACGCTGGCCGGACCGGCCCTGATATAAGTGGCCGGCTCGGGCCGCGAAACATACACATACAACTCGCCGTTCCGGTCTATCAGTTCGGCCGGGAACTCTACCGCTTCCGGCCGCTTGTAAGACAATGTTATCTGCTTGTGGTATTCCTGTTTGGTGGTCGGGTTGACGAACCTGACCAGCGCCTCGGACGAGACCTTGAACTGTCCTTCGCCAATCATTAGGCTTAATTCGGCCCGGGCTTGCCCGAATGACCCTTCGGTCGGGCGGGCCGGCTCGGATAGTTTTGACTTATTCAGGTTTATGTTAGATGATGCCCGCCTACGCTCTGCGGCGGACTGCGTCCGCCATAGCCGAGCTTCGGCGAGGCGAAGGCGGAAGAGCCAGCCGATGTAGTTATTCCCCTCACCTTCAATCATTACGGTGAATTCCTTGTCGCTTATGTAATTACCGGTCACATAACCCTGGGCGTCCTGGCCGGTTTTATTGGTAAAGCGCATCTCAGTCGGCAGGATTTTATCCCTGATTGTCAGATGCCCTGACGACCAGTTAACTATGTATAGATAGACCAGACTGATTGCGCCCATAATGAGGATAAACAGTCCGGTGGTCAGGACAAACCCTAACAGTTTTCCGAGTAGGAGCATTTCCTTGGTGACCGGCTTGGCCAGCAACAGGAAGAGCCGTTTGAGTTCAATGTCCTCCGGTAAAGAAGTGGCGGCCATAAACACGGCTATCAGCATTACGAAGAAACCGATGCCCTGGAGCGTCCAGGCCTCGGTCAGCCGAATCCGGTCAATCGGTTTGACCACCGGCGAAAAGGCCGAAAGGATTATCAACAGCACCGTGAATACGGCGATAATCAGGAAGATACGCTTGCGGATTGATTCCCGGTAGGTCAGGATGATAATTGCGAACAGTTGGTTCATAATTTTAGTAAGCAGATTTAGCGGATTAATCTGATAATACTCTTTTTATCCGCCAAATCAGTTCAATCCGTTTACTACGAGCGGGATGCCTGAATAGTCTTTAAGAATAATGTTTCCAGTGTCTCGCCCGGTTGGAGCAACTCCTTGACCGCGCCCATCTTCTGCAACTGGCCCTGATGCAGAATCGCCACCCGGTTACAGATGGTTTCCGCATCAGCCAGCAGGTGGCTGGAGAGTATGATAGTTTTGCCCTGTTTCTGTAGGTCCAAGATAATATCCTTGACCTGTCGGGCCACCAGCGGGTCAAGTCCGGAGGTCGGTTCGTCCAGGATAATCAGTGCCGGGTCGTTAATCAACGCCTGGGCAAACCCTAATCGTCTGGCCATCCCCTTGGAATATTCCTTGACCGGCCGTTTTCTGGCATCGTCTAATCCGACCAACTTAATCAAATGGTCTATCCTGGCCAGCCGTTCCTTACGCGGTATCCGGAAAAGCCGGCCGTAGAAATCAAGCGTTTCTTCGGCGTTAAGGAATCGGTAGAGATAAGACTCCTCAGGCAGGAATCCGATGCGGTCTTTGACGATGACTTCATCCGGCGGCTTGCCTAATACCCTGACCAGTCCGCTGGTTGGAAAGAGGAGACCCAGCAGTATCTTAATGGTCGTGGTCTTGCCTGAACCGTTCGGGCCGAGCAGTCCGAATATCTCGCCCTCGTAGATTTCCAAGTTAAGATTATCAACCGCCTTGACCTGATAGCGGCTGAAAGTGGTCTTATAGACCTTGGTCAGGTTCTCGGTCTTTATTGCGATTTTATCTGGACTCATAATTAACCGATAGTATAACTTGGGGATATGTTGGTTCAAGAAATTTAGTATATTTCGTGTCTTCGTTCTTTCGTGTTTTCGTGGTTTAGTTTATGAAGAATCCCTTAAAACGGTTATATGACTGGGTGCTGTCGTGGGCGGGCAGTCCGTTTGGCGGCTGGGCGCTCTTCGGCATCGCCTTTGCCGAGTCGTCCTTCTTCCCGATACCGCCCGATGTCCTCCTGATTGCGCTGGGGTTGTCTGTGCCGACCAAATCATTCCGGTATGCCCTGATTTGTTCTTTGGGTTCGGTCCTGGGCGGGTCTTTCGGGTATTTGATAGGGCTGGTATTCTATGATAGCATCGGGCATTATATCATAAATTTTTACGGTATTCAGGAAGGATTTGAACGTGTGCGCCTGTTATACCAACAAAACGCATTCCTGGCCGTGGCCATTGCCGGGTTCACGCCGATACCGTATAAGGTATTTACTATTGCGGCCGGTTTCTGCCGGATAGATTTCCTGGTATTTGTGATTGCCTCTGTGGTCAGCCGTTCGGCCCGGTTCTTTATTGTGGCGGTGATTATCTATTTCTGGGGCGCGCGGGCCAAAAGGTTCATTGACCGATATTTCAACATCCTGACAATCATCTTTGCGGCGCTCCTGATTCTGGGCTTTGTGATGATAAAGTGGTTGGGCTAAATCCCAAGCACCGAAATCAAAATCTAACCACAAAGACACAAAGTTCCCTTAACACGAATCACATCCCGATAGCCATCGGGAGAACGAATCCCACTATTGATACTCACAGTATTAATGTCCTAAGTACAGCCCCACATAAAAGAGTGGTCAAAAAAGGGTTAGTCAACGACCATAAAGGTCGTTGTCTACCGCCCCCTTTTGGTAGTCCCGACACGCAGTGTCGGGATTATCCTCGTTGATTTTTGTTCACCATA
>JACQXL010000210.1 GCA_016208805.1 Planctomycetota bacterium
CATGCAGGCGGCGCTGGATTGCGCCAACGCCGGATTCAACGTGTATCTGCTCGAACAACAACCCGCCATCGGCGGCAACATGGTGCGATTGGACAAGACCTTCCCGACCAACGACTGCGCCATGTGCACCATCTCGCCGCGGCTGGTGGAGACGGAAAAGCATCCCAATATTGAATTGATTACCTGCTCGCAGGTACAGTCAATAGAAGGCGAGCCGGGCAACTTCACCGCCAGGCTGTTACAGAAACCCCGTTATGTCTATCTGGATAAATGCAACGCCTGCGGCGACTGTTCGGCGGTCTGCCCGGTCCGGCTGGCCAATCCCTTTGACGAGGAATTAGGGCCGACCACGGCCATCCGGAAATATTATCCGCAGGCCATCCCCAATAAATACGCCGTAACCAAGGAAGGCGTCAGCCCGTGCCGGGTCGGCTGTCCGGCCGGCGTCAACGCGCACGCCTATGTCGCCTTAATCGCGCAGCGCAAATACGCCGAGGCTCTGGAAGTGGTCCGGCGCGTTTTACCTTTTGCGGCCATCTGCGGACGGCTCTGCCATCATCCCTGCGAGACCGAATGCAACCGGGCCGAGGTGGACGAAGCGGTCTCAATACGGTATCTGAAACGGTTCATAGCCGACAAGGTCCGGCAGACTGGCGAGAAGCCGCCCGAGCCTGTTGCTATAGACAAGAAGGAAAAGGTGGCCGTGGTCGGCGCCGGGCCGGCCGGGCTGACCTGCGCGCTCCGTTTGAGGGAAAAAGGATACGCCGTGACCGTATTTGAGGCATCGGATAAACCGGGCGGGATGCTAACTTCATGCATACCGGATTACCGAGTGCCGGCGGAGAGGGCCAATTACGAAATAGACCGCATCACGGCCAGCGGCGTTGAGATAAAGACCAATACCCGCATCGGCAAGGATATTACCCTGGCCCATCTCAAACAGAATTATAATGCGGTATTTGTGGCGGTGGGTTATCAGGACCCGGCTAAAATTCCGTTAGAAGGCAGCGAGGCAGAAGGGGTGATGTATGGGATTTCCTTCCTGAAAGAAGCGAAGAAGATTAGCAAAGAGCATATAGCAAAGAGCATAGAGGAACCGAAAAACTCTAAGCCCTATGCTCTACGCTCTACGCTGGGTAAGCGGGTGCTGGTCATCGGCGGCGGTAATGTGGCTATTGACTGCGCCAAGAGCGCATTGCGGCTGGGCGCCAAGCAGGTTTCACTGGTCTGTCTGGAGACGCGCGACCTGGAGCACCCGGACCGGATGCCGGCGCACGAATGGGAAATAGAAGAAGCCGAAGAGGAAGGCATCAAACTTAACTGCCTGCTCGGCCCCCAGAAGGTGGTAACCGAGAACGGAAAGATTAAAGGGCTGGCCACAACCAGATGCGAATCGGTTTATGATTTCTCATCCGGCGCCAAGAAATTCGCGCCTAAGTTCAGCTGCGACCTCGGGCCGGTCATAGAAGCCGATACGATTATCATCGCTACCGGCCAGCGGGCCGATACGGCCGGGTTGGACGAGATAGCCAAGACGCCGTTCAAGTCGCTCAAGGCCGACCCGGTTACGATGGAGACCAATATCAAGGGCGTATTCGCGGGCGGCGATATCAGGCGCGGCCCGGCATCGGTGATTGAGGCCGTGGCGGACGGCAACGAGGCGGCCATTTCCATTGAACGCTATTTTAAGGGCGAAGACCTGCGCGCCGGACGTGGCGTGAAGCCGGAAGGCGTGCCGCTGCCCAAACGCAAGATAGAAAAGAAACCTCGCGTAGCGATTCCCAAGCAGGACGCCGCAGAGCGCCGGAAATCATTTGTAGAGGTGGAGAAATTATTTGATGAAGAAGCGGCCGTGGCCGAGGCATCGCGTTGCCTTTCCTGCTCGGTCTGCTGTGAGTGTCTGCAATGCGTGGCGGCCTGCCAGCCCAAGGCCATTAATCACGGTATGAAACCGGAGGCGCGCGAATTGTCCGTCGGCGCGGTGGTGCTGACCGCCGGCGGCGATATGTTTGACGCCACGCTCAAGGGCGAATACGGATTCGGCCGGTTCCCCAATGTGGTGACCTCAATCCAGTATGAACGGATTCTTTCGGCATCAGGACCGTTCGCGGGCAAGATTTCACAGCCATCGGATAGTTCGGCTGTTAGCGACAAAGGAGCTTTACAGCCGACTATACCCGGCAGTAATTCGCTTCCGCTCAAACTGCCGGAGTACAAAGGACATCCCAAACGGATTGCCTGGATACAGTGCGTCGGTTCCAGAGACCATTCCATCGGCAATGATTACTGCTCGTCTGTCTGTTGTATGTATGCAACCAAACAGGCCATTATTACCCGGGAACACGAGGCAGATATCGAGGTATCGGTATTTTACAACGATCTGCGTTCGTTCGGCAAGGGTTATGAATATTATGTAACCTCGGCCAAACAGCACGGGGTGAAATATATTAAAAGCATCATTTCCAATATAAAAGAAAACCCGGTAAACCGGAGTTTGCTGATTAATTACTTTGAGGGCGGCACCGGTTCGGACGAACCCACCAGCAATAAGATTAACACGCTGGAGTTTGATATGATTGTGCTTTCGGTCGGTTTTGTGCCGTCCGCGAGCGCCAGGGAGTTATGCAAGAACCTGGGCGTGAAACTGAATCCGTACGGATTTAATTCGGTTGAGGGCGGCGACGGTAACGAGTTCACTTACGGCGTGACCAATAAACCGGGTATCTATGCGGCGGGCGTATTCAACAGCCCGATGGATATCCCGGAATCGGTCATGGGCGCTTCGGGCGCGGCCGCGCTGGCCGGCGAGCTGCTGGCACCGGCCAGGAATACGATGGTGACTAAGAAGGTTTATCCGCCCGAACGCGATGTCAAGGGAGAGTCGCCCAGGGTCGGAGTATTCATCTGCCGCTGCGGCACCAATATTGCCAGGGTGGTGGATGTCCAGTCGCTGGTGGATTTCGCCAAGAAACTGCCGGATGTAGTCTATGCCGAAGAGAATCTTTATACCTGCTCCACCGACACGCAGCAGCATATCATCAAGATGATTCAGGAGCATAAACTTAACCGGGTGATAGTTTCATCCTGCACGCCGCGCACGCACGAGCCGCTCTTCCAGGAGATGCTCTGCGAGGCGGGCTTGAATAAATATCTTTTCGAGATGGCCAATATCCGCGACCAGTGTTCGTGGGTGCATATGGATTTGCCGCTGGAGGCGACGGCCAAGTCAAAAGACCTGGTCAAGATGGCGGTCAACCGGGCGCGGTATCTGGAGCCGCTCAAGGAGCAGGTCTTTGAGGTCGTGCCCAATGCGCTGGTCATCGGCGGCGGGTTGTCCGGCATCACCTCGGCCCTGTCGCTGGCCCGGCAAGGGTTTATGACCTATCTGGTGGAAAAGAGCGACCGGTTGGGCGGGAACCTCTGGAATATCAGCCGGACGCTGGACGGCCAGGACCCGACCGAATACCTGAGGCGAATATTGCAGGAAGTCAAGACCGAGCCGATGCTCAAGGTCTATGAGAATGCCCAGGTAACTGAGGTGAATGGTTCTATCGGGAATTACACCTCCAAAATCAAGTACAATTCTTCTCCTGTCACCCTGACCCAGCCTGGGCGGGGGAAGGGTCTCGGAGATTCTTCGCCTACGGCTCAGAATGACATCTCTACGAAAGAGGAGGAAATCCGGCATGGCGTAATTATTGTCGCCATCGGCGGGGTGGAGGCCAAGCCGTCCGCCTCAGGCGGATATCTGTACGGCCAATCGTTGAATATTATCACCCAATTAGAATTGGAAAAGAAACTGGCCAATCACGAATTCCGCAATCCGCAATCCGCCGTCCGCAATGTGGTAATGATTCAGTGCGTAGAAGCGCGCGAGCCGGAGCATCCGTATTGCTCGCGTATCTGCTGCACGCAGGCAATCAAGAATGCGCTACGTATCAAGAAGATAAACCCGGATGCCAATATTTACATCTTATACCGCGACATAATGACCTACGGGATATGGGAATTATATTATCGCCAGGCGCGCGAGGCGGGAATTATATTTATCAAATACGAATTGGATAAGAAGCCACAGATTACACAGATTAAAGACGGGAAATTATCTGTTCAGATATTCGACGGGCTAATCCAAAAAGAAATATCCATACCGGCTGATTTATTGGTGCTGTCTATGCCGGTACGTCCGCAGCCGGAGGCCCAGAAGCTCGGCACCACCTTGAAAGTGCCGCTGAATACGGAAGGATTCTTTCTGGAGGCGCACCTGAAACTGAGACCCCTGGACTTTGCCAATGAAGGGATGTTCTTAGCCGGGCTGGCACATTTCCCCAAGCATATTAACGAGTCCATTGCCCAGGCAAAAGGAACTGCGGCCCGGGCCGCGGCCATTCTTTCCAACCGTCGCTCTGCCACGGTTGCGGCGTCTGCGTATCGGCCTGTCCGCGAAAGGCCATCCAATTAGCGCATTATAAAGACGACCAGGTGGCCGCTAAATGCGAGATATATGAATAAGATTATCCCGACAGAAATTATTGCGAATAAAATTCTGGAAATCAGAGGTAAAAAGGTCTTGCTGGATAAAGATTTATCCACACTTTATGGAGTGGCTACAAGAGACCTGAATAAAGCGGTTAATAGAAACTTAAGCCGCTTCCCTGATGACTTTATGTTTCAGTTAACCAGAGACGAGTTCTCTAACTTGAAGTTCCAATTTGGAACATCAAGTTGGGGTGGAACCCGTAAACTACCGCGTGTTTTTACCGAACAAGGAGTGGCGATGCTTTCCAGCGTTCTCAATAGTGAAAGAGCAATTAAGGTTAATATCCAGATTATGAGGGCGTTCGCGCAGTTGAGAGGATTGCTTCTAACACATAAGGAATTAGCCAGACGGCTTGAAGCATTGGAGAGAAAATTCGGCGAACACGACGACAAGATAAAGATTATATTTGAGGCGATAAAGCAATTATTGGAACCGCCGGAGGAGAAAAAGAAGCCGCGAATCGGCTTTCATCCGCACAGGTAAATCAGATAAATCCGTTTAATCCGTGTACTAAAGAAATATGGAATTTGAACCAAAGATAATGGCATTCTGCTGTCAGTTCTGCGCCTATTCGGCCGCGGACCTGGCCGGCTCGATGCGCCTGCAGTATCCGCCCAATGTCCGGATTGTCCGGCTGCTCTGCACCGGCAAGGTTGACCCTTTGCATTTGCTAAGGGCATTCCAGGAGGGCTGGGACGGCGTATTCGTGGCCGGATGCCTTGAAGGCGAATGCCATTTCCTGGCAGGCAACCTGCACGCAAAACAGTGGATAAATTACACCAAGAAACTGCTCAAGGAACTGGGTATAGAGCCCGAGCGGCTGGAGATGTTCAATATGTCCGCGGCGATGGGCACCAAATTCGCCGATACGGTTAAGGAGATGACTGAGAGAATAAAGAAGCTCGGGCCATCCCCTCTGCGGAGGGATGTCAAGGATAGTCATTAAATAGTCAAAGTTAGTCAAGTATAGGTATTACATAACTTGACAATATTTGACCAGGTATGACTTTATTACAAGGAGGGAAACATGATAGTCGCTAAACGAAAACCATTACAAGAAATCAAGGATATGCTCAAGCCATACCAGAAGATTCTGGTGCTGGGTTGCGGCTCCTGCGTGGCGGTGTGCATGGCCGGCGGCGAAAAGGAGGCCGGACTGCTGACGACCGAACTCCAGATGGCCTTTGAGTTGGACAAAGACAAAAAACAGATTGATACACTGACAATCCTACGCCAGTGCGACCGGGAATACATCGACGAGGTAAAAGAGAAACTAAACCAGTACGACGCAATCCTGTCCATCGCCTGCGGAGTGGGGGTGCAATTCACGGCCGAGGTGTTGGGCGGCGCGAAGGTATTGCTGCCCGGGTTGAATACGACATTCCTGGGCGCGACCATAGAGCCGGGCACCTGGATGGAACGTTGCCTGGCCTGCGGCGATTGCATTCTGGACGAAACCGGCGGCATCTGCCCGATTACGATGTGCTCTAAGAGTTTAATGAATGGCCCCTGCGGCGGGCACGAGAAGGGCAAGTGCGAGGTTGACCGCAACCGCGATTGCGGCTGGGTGCTTATCTATGAGCGGTTAAAAAAACTCGGCAAACTGGAACTGCTCAAGACCATCAAACTGCCCAAGAACTACGGCGCAGTCAAGCGGCCGGATAAGATTATACACGAAGCATACCAGCCGGTGACTGTGAAAGAAGTCAAGGATAGTCAAAAATAGTCAAGAGTTGTCAAGCGCGGGATAGTACAATGCTTGACTATGCCTGACAATGCATGACTATATCTGACTTGAAAGGTTGCAAGATGAGTAAATTAAGCGAAGCATTAAAATCAGGTAAGTTCGTGATTACTTCCGAAGTCGGACCGCCCAAAGGGACCAATATGGGTCCGTGCCTGGACGAGGCCAAGCATTTCGGCGAGAAGGTCACGGCCATTAATGTGACCGATATCCAGAGTGCGGTGATGCGGGTGGGCAGTCTGGCTACCTGCATCAAACTGAAAGAGATGGGTTACGAACCGATAATGCAGATGGTCTGCAGGGACAGGAACCGGCTGGCGTTGCAATCCGAACTGCTTAATGCGGCCATATTCGGCATAGAAAATGTCCTGTGCCTGACCGGCGACCACCAGACCCTGGGCGACCATCCGCAGACCAAGGGCGTATTTGATATTGATTCGGTCCAATTGATTGCGGCGGCCAAAGGGTTGATGGAAGGCAAAGATATCGCCGGCAACAAACTGGACGGCAACCCGAACTTCTTTTTAGGCGGCGTGGTTTCGCCCGGGCTTGACCCGGTGGAACTCCAGATAATGAAGATGGAGAAAAAGATTGCCGCCGGCGCGCAGTTCATCCAAACGCAGTCCATATTTGAACCGGACAAATTCCGCTCATTTATGGAGAAGGTCAAACATCTCAATGTGCCCATCCTGGCCGGTATTATCATTCTCAAATCGGTCGGCATGGCCAGGTTTATGAACGAG
>JACQXL010000068.1 GCA_016208805.1 Planctomycetota bacterium
AACTGCCACGAAAGTGGCATTGCCGTTCTTCGCGGTGTTATCTTTCGGGTTGTAGTTCATGATCCCCAGATCAAAACCAATATTCTCCGCCTTTACGGTCATCGGGAAGCCAATAACTACCAACACGGCTAATACCACTAATAGTTTCCTCATATTTTCTCCTCATTTGGGACATTTCCAAACCACATATAAACACTGATTGAATTCGTGTCACCCACAGGGTGACCCAGTGGGTCATCCGTGGCCAGAATTTCTGCCGCCTCGTGACAGAATGGACCTTCGTCCCACCGGGAGATTTTCATTCTCCCCCAAGGCCCTTTCTCTATCTGTTTTCGGTATAAGCCGAGACCTTATACCGCGCTACTTGCTTCTCACCTCCTTTCGTTCAAAAGCAATTCGCTGTTATTTCCTATTCCGTGTTATCTTATTATATCGGCAATATCTGTCAAGAAAATAAGTAATATTTTTAGCCACAGATTACGAGACTTTCCAATGGAAGTAGCAACGCCGTACCCCGAAAAGCACACAGAGTATCTAAAAATCCCCTCTTGAGAGGGGTGTCCCGCTCTTTGTCTCGCAAAGAGCGGGACGGGGTGTGTAAAGAGGAAACAGGAACGACACACCCCTACCTGCCCGCCGAAGCCTCGGCGCAGGCGGGAATCCCCTCTTGTCGGCGGAGATCCCGCTACTTATAGCGGGAATAGAGGGGACTTATACTGGTACCATAGATATCCTGCTACTTCTATCGAAAAGTCTCCAGATTACACAGATTATTTCCCTTGCCAAAGGGGTGGTTTTAAGTTAGATAGAATCCCAATGGAACCACAGATTAACACAGATAGACACAGATATAAAAACGTATTTACATGGGTAATTATACTCCTTAGTGTTCTTTGTGTCTTTGTGGTTTTATCTGTTTCCAATGTGGTTGGCAAGGTTGCAGAAGATGAACACCCCCCCGCCCAAAAGCCCGCCCGGGCCGTGCCTTTGGCCATCGGCCAGTGGGTCAAATACCAGGTCAAACGGTACCAGAAGGATGACCCGGCCGACTCCCCCAGCGCCTTAGCCGAGGCCGAAATCAAGGTGGCCATCGTCAGCCGCGAGACGATGCGCAACGACGAAGAGTATTTCTGGGTGGAGTTCGTGATTAACGATGGCAAGGAGCAGGAACGGGTTATCAAGTTTATGATAGACCTGGACGGCAACCCGGTGGCCGAGAAGTTGATACTGAAATACGGCCGGCTCCAGCCGGTGGAAATCCACCTGCGCATCTGGGAAACCAAGACCCGCATCACCCGCGAGATGCTCTTTGAGGATATCTCACAGGAAAAGATTCCCATCCGCTTCCCGGACAAGGAAGAAACCACTTTAGACTGCACCAAGGTGCTGGTCAAAGCCCCTTATCTTAAAGTAGCCGGTTATATGTGGTATTCGGATAAGGTGCCGCTGGCCGGGCTGGTCAAGTTCGCCTTTATTGAGGATAAAGACCGGACGATGATACTGCTGACCGATTACGGCCTGACCGGCGGGCAGACAGTGATAAAAGAACAGGTGAAGAAGTTAGACTTCAAATGAAACCAGAACCACAGATGACACAGATTTCACGGATTTCATACTTCGGCAGTTGGAGGAACAACTTACTGCCGAGTATAGTTGGCAGTAATTTCACACCATGTCGGTATGACGTGGCGCTACGCTCAAACTGCCTACTACAGATTATTATATTTCTCTGCGTCGGAGTTTATCCCGCCGTCGGCGGGACGGTGAATATATGTGCAGAGGAGCAGACCGACCCCGCCTCCGCTAAAGCTACGGCGGACGAGGAAGCCAAACTGCTTTTAGCCAGCACGGTTGAGGTGGTCTATCGCTGGGAGGAGCCCCAGACCTCCGTGGACGAGATTGTCTATAAACGGCTGGTAAAATTGCGCAGTTCCAAGGAAGCGACATATTATTATACGATGTATGCCCGCTGCAAGGATGATATCCTGGTGTCGCGCAATGCCAGCCCGGATACCAGCCGCCAGAAGTGGATACCCGAACGGCTGCTGCTGGGCGGCAACATCATCACCTATGCCACCTACCAGAAAATCGTAGAGACGATGCCCAAAGGGACCTACCGGATTCTTTATTACCAGCAGACGCCTAACGGGATATTGCAATTAGGCGAGGAACGCATCGGCACGGGCGAGTATATACCGGTTGGGGAATTCGTCCTGACGATTGCCTCCGAGGTGGGCCAGGAATCGCCGCCCACCCTCTGGTATGTGGGCGGCGCGATTGCCGGCGGCGTCAGTGTGCTGGATTACTTCAACGAGAAGAAAGAGGAAAAGAACCACCCGCCCACCGCCTCGCTCATCGTTATCCCCCAGACCGGCACCATCAGCAATACATTTTACTTTGATGCGACCGCATCCGCCGACCCGGATGAATCCACGGCCAACCTGCTGGTGCGCTGGGACTGGGATAACGACGGCAACTGGGACACGCCGTTCTCGTTCACCAAGACCGAGTCGCGCACATTCACGCTCGGCCCGCATACGATTGCGATGCAACTCCGCGATAGTTGGGGTCTGGATGCGCTGACCAGTAAAAGTATCTCTGTTATCGTATCCGGCAGTCCGCCGGCCGGCACTGCCCACCCGATGTTCCGTTATGACAAACAGCACACGGCCGCCAGCCCCTACGCCGGGCCAATCATCAATACGGTCAAGTGGACCTGCGGCACCGGCGCGCCGGTGGAGTCCTCCCCGTCCATTGCGGCCAATAATAATGTATATGTCGGTTCGTATGACGGTAATTTGTATTGCATCAGTTACACCAGCGGGAGCGTGCTCTGGACGAGGTCATTAGGCGCGGCTGTATATTCGTCACCGGCCATTGCAACGGACGGGACCATCTATGTTGGCGCGGGCAACTATCTTTATGCTCTGAACCCGGATAGCACGGTCAAGTGGACTTACGATACCGGCGCATTTATCAGGTCATCGCCGGTGATTGATACGGACGGCACGGTCTATATCGGCTCTACCAATAATAAGTTATTTGCTATTAACCACGACAGCTCGTTCAAGTGGTCGTTTACGACCGGCGGGCTGATAGACTCATCACCGGCCATCGGCGCGGACGGCACGGTCTATATCGGCTCCGGGGACGGTAAACTCTATGCGGTCAATCCGGCCACGGCATCTGCTAAGTGGACCTACGGCCCGACCGGCGGGCTGGCCGGCGCGCCGTCAGCGGACGGCGCCGGCACGGTTTATGCCGGCAGTATTGACGGTATCCTCTATGCGCTTAATTCCAACGGCACTCTCAAATGGACATTTCCCACTGGCGGACCGGTTTATTCAAGTCCCGCCATCGGCGGGGCCGTATATATCGGTTCTGATGACGGTAAGTTATACTCTGTTAATGCGGCCACCGGCGCCAAGAACTGGGAATACACGACCGGGAATAAAATCCGCTCATCACCGGCTATAGATTCGGCCGGAAATATCTATTTCGGCTCGGATGACGGTAAAATCTATTGTCTCAATTCCGGCGGAGGGCTGGTCTGGAGCCGGGATACGACCCAGCCGGTGCGCTCATCGCCGGCCATTGCCCAGACGCCAGCGCAAGTCATTTATATTGGCTCCAATGATATGAACCTTTATTCCATCTGCGTCACGCCGAGCGACCCGGCCAATGTCGTCATCAGCAACAGGGCGAATAAGAAATATGTTACGGTCGGCGAGGTAATCACATATTCCATCACGGTCGGTAATTTTACATCAACCACTGATACCTCAAATAATAATATTATCATAGACCGGATTCCGGGCGGCTTCCGGTATCTGGCTGGTTCAACCCGGCTGGACGGTGCGGCGCAGCCGAATCCGGCTATCACGGGCACGTTATTGACCTTTGTTGATATCGGGCCGATTGCGCCGGGAGCGAGTGAAACGTTGTCCTATCAATTGCTGGTCGGCAGTGATGTCCGGAAAGGCGCGCATACCAACACCGCCTATTGCCAGTTCTTTGATGCGGCCTGGAAGGTTTCCAATACGGTTAAAGCCAAAGTACTGGTGATAGATGACCCGCTGTTTGACCTGGGCACGATTATCGGCAAGGTTTTCTATGACGTTAACAACGACGGCGAACCGCAGATGATTGAACCGGGCGTGTCCGGCGCGCAGGTGATAATGGAAGACGGCACGATTGTGACGACCGACAAGGAAGGCCGGTTCCATATCCCCGGTATCTATCCCGGCCGGCACCTGCTCAAATTACAGCGGTATAATAGCAGGCCACAACTGGTAAATATCACTGAAGGACTTCTGGTAAAGGCGAACTTTGCGGTCAATTCACTTGAGCCGATTAATATCCGCCCTGTTTCCGAGCCGGAGCCGTTTACCATAGTCGGGCTGGCCGACGGTGAAATCGGGCAGTCCCGCATAAGGCGGGATGTCGCTGCGGCTCCAAGGGCTGACCGAGACAACGATACCTACGCCGAAGGCCGAATCGCATATTATATCAAGGGCGATATTCGGGATAAATTTAAGATAACATCCTCTTTTGACACACTCCGCAATCCGTCCCGCCAAGGCGGGACAATCCGCAATCAAGCGATGCGCTATATTGACCCGGATAAATATTATCTGACCTACGGCGATGAATCTACCGTCTCGTTTGATGCAACCAATACCCAGGGACCGTTCTATCTGTTTATGGAATCGTTGCCGGCGGCAAAGATGGGACAATCCAACCTGCTCATCGGTAACTATGCCACGGCAATTACCGGCACGGAACTGGCGGTTTATAACCGCTCATTGTATGGGGGCAAGTTAGAAGTAAAGACTAATAAGTTAGAAGTAAAGGCCTTTGGCGCGGCCGCACATCATCTGCCGGCCCATAATGAACTGCGCGCCACGGGCGGCTCGTTCTATTACCTCAAACATAAGGACATCATTGACGGCTCGGAGCAGGTCAGGGTGGAGACCAGAGATAAGATTACCCATCTGACGCGGTCAAGCAGCTCCGCAACCCGCGGCGCCGACTACGAGATAGATTATTCCAACGGGCGGATAGTATTCAAGGAGCCAATCGGCTCGGTCGTTAGTTCGGACAGCATTATCTCCGGTAATATCCTCAACGGCGACCCGGTCTATATCCTGGTGGATTACGAATATCAGCCGGATACATTGGATTTCAAGGACGGCAGTGCGGGCGGGCGGGTGACCGCAACGCCAGACAAGCAAATCACTATCGGCACGACATATATCCACGAAGTCCAGCCGGCCCACGATTACGAACTCAATGGCTGGGATGTTACATTGAGACCGGTTTGGAGAATGGTTACCTCGGTAGCCGGTGCTAAACCCGAACCGCCGCCGCTGGAGCCGCAGCGACATCCCGCCTTATGCGGGGTGGAGATAAAGACCGAATATGCCCGCAGCACCTCCCGCGGCATACCCGGTTATGTATCTACGGACGGTGGGCTGGATTTCAGCACAATTCCCAATACACCGGCTGACGCAGGAACAGCATTTTCTGTCAGAGCCATCTACTCGGATATTTGTGAACCGATAGGATTGCAGACATATTATCAGAAATTCCTGCCGGGTTTTACCTCTGATAGCGCTTATTTCCAGCAGGGCACGCAAAAATACGGGATGGAGACGCTGGTAAAATTATCCGGTACGACCAAACTGAATCTCCGCTACGATGCGCAGGAGGTCTTGAGCGATAACCTGAATATCGTTTCCACATCGGTAATCGGCGCCAAGAAGACGGAAACAACTTCCCTGCAGGGCGTTTACCAGAAAGATAAATGGACCATCACGCCGGAAGTCCGCTACCAGAAAATATCGGTGGAGACCCCAGCGGGGACTGACAGCCCTGATGATTCTTCGCTTCTGGCGCTCCGGGCGGATTATCGGGTAACAGATAAACTCAAGGTATTCGCAGGCCAGCAGGCCTCGTTCTCAGGCCAGGTGAATAACCAGACCACGGCCGGCGCATCCGCTGTGCTCACCGATAAAACCGCCGGCCACCTGCAGGTTACGGCCGGCAATAAAGGCAGTTCTATGCTCCTGGGATTATCATCGGCCCTCTCATCCAGAACAACTGCTTACACCAACTACAGCATCGGCAAAACCGCAGTCAGTCCCGCACTTATACGGAGTCAGGATAATAACCAGCGGGCCGCCTCAACCGCGGTCGGCACCACGACCCAGGTGACCGATGCCACAACCGTTTCAACCCAGCAGGAATACAAAACAACCGATGATTCAATTGTGCTTTTATCGCGACTGAGCCAGGATACGCAGATTAACTCAAATCCCGATGCCGGCAAGTGGATGCTGGGCAGCAGTTTTGAGCGCGGCATTATCAATAATTTTTCCGGTGGAGCCGCAGCGACATCACGCCTTATGCGGGGCGGAGAGGCAGACCGCCAGGCCTGCTCGGTCAATCTACGTTATGCCGGGCGGGCTGACCAGCCGACAGGACTTGGTGAATTGCGCAGCAAAATAGAAGCGCGCTTTGATGATGGCATAGTTGACAATCACCAGTATCTTACGGCTAATTATGTCAAGTATCAACTGACCGAGGACCTTGGTGTATCCGGCCGGCTCAACTGGTCAACCACCGTCAACGATACGACCGATACCCGCGAGGCGCGGTTCCAGGAATACGGACTGGGCGCGGCCCTGCGGCCGGTCAAATGGGACCGCTGGCACCTGATTGCCAAATATTCCTATCTGGAAGATGTCCGGCCGATTAGTCAGTCTGATTATGCAGACGTGGCTATCAGGAAAGCGAGTATCTATGCACTGGAGACCGCTTATGATATTTCCGAATATCTGCAGATGGTGGAAAAATACGCCCGGCGGGTGATGGACGAAACCGTTTCCGTCCAAACGCATTCTGCCACCTCGCTCTGGCTCAACCGGCTCAATTACCGCTTTGGAGCGCTTTCCAAGAACGCTTTCCTGAAACAGTGCTCGGCCGGATTGGAATACCGGGAACGAATGGTCAGGGGCAAAGTGCAGGGTGAAAGTGATGCGGGGGACGACAAAACGGGTTTGCTTATAGAATTAAATTACGACACACCGTCTAACGGCAAGACCGCAGTCAGTCCCGCACTTATGCGGGGCAATACCGGCGTGCGATTCGGGCTGGGCTATAACTTTACCTCATTCTCTGATGAATTGTCACTCAACGATTATTCAACAGGCGGGTTCTTTATCCGGGTGACCACTACGCTGGCGTATTAATAACGCGTTTATCCCTGCAATCGCTTGATGAGTTCAGGAATGGTCTTATCCGCTTTTTCTACCGGAATCTGGCAAGTGCCGGCGCCGGCGTGGCCGCCCCCGCCGTATTCGGCCAGAAGTTTGCCCAGATTGACCTTGCAGGTTCGGTTGAAGATGCTGTGCCCGCAGGCGATGATAACCACCTGCTTGCCCTTGCCCCAGAATATCCGCGCCTCAACATTCGCCTGCGGGAACAGAGTATAAACGAGAAACCGGTTGCCGGTCGGCACCTGTGTCAACGCCCGCAGGTCGGTGATGACCACATTACCATCCAGCCGACAGTGTTGCTGGAGTAACTTCTTGAATTCATCCTGTTCGGACTTGACCTTGTCTATGCGCTTCTTGACCTCGCGGTGTTCCAAGACCTTGTCCAGCGGGATTTCCTTGACATACTCCACCAGCCAGCGGAAATATTTCTGGAACTCCGGCCCCAGGCCGGTGCGCGGGTCAATGGTGTAAGCCAGCAATATCCAGTCCTGCGGGTTGGTAACATCCTCCATCGTCAGATTGCCGCTGTCAAAGCGGTCAATGGCGTCCATCATCTTTTTGTATGGTTCAAAGAGCGGGCTCTGGTAGTAATCGTGGATGACGCGTGCGGCGCTGGGCGCGACCTTATATGCGCCTTTGAAGCCCTTGACTTTTTCGGCCTTTTCGTCTTCGGAGATATGATGGTCAAACCACATCCCGCAACCTTGGACATAAGGCAGGTTGACCAGGATATCGTCTGGCGTGGCGCTGATACGTCCGTCCTGGGCGTCCTTGGGATGGACAAAGGCGATTTCGCCGACCTTCTCAACCGTGGTCAGAAGCACGGAACTGGCCAAGCCGTCCATATCGCCACGGGTAATAATGCGCATCATAATATTTTACAACTGGATTTAACTGATTAAACTGATTGTAAAATCCGTGTAATCCCGTTTAATCCTGTTGTTAAAACCTGGCGGTCAGCGAGAAATTAACTGAGAACCTTTCGGGTATCTGTTGGTCATCCGGCGGCACGCCAATCTTGGCTTTCTTGGTGGCCATTGCCCCGGCCAAATCCAACTGCACCCCGAGTAGGCCTAGTCCCAGCCCGCCGGTCAACACCGGCGCCTTGGAAACATCGGATGCCAGGTTCTGATACATCCCGGTCCGTATCTGCAACGCAATGATGCTTAGCTCAACGCCCATCGCGAAGATTTGGGACTCGTACCCGTTGAGGGTATTGGTCTTGTTCTTGGTAACATCGTAGTCTGCGGCCACGGTCATCTTCCCGAGCACCGGCACTTCCAGATATGCCGCGCCGCCGAGTCTGACCTGCGGGTCAAGTTTGAAATCGCCCGGCCCGGCAAAGGCAAACTTCGGAGCGTTGGCGTTTTTGATGACCAGCCCGCCCTGAATCGGCAGGGCCGGCGCTTTGACCATTGCGCCCAGGTCTATTCCGAAAGTCGTGCTGCTTTTCAGGTTATCCTTGCTGATGATATTATCCGCCGTGTTGCTTCCGCTTTGCATATCCTCATACTTGACGAAATTATAATAGGTCTGCCCTTCCATCAGTTTGAGATTGGCGCCGACGGTTACCATTTCGCCCACCATCGGCCGGGCATAGGTTACGCCGAATTCCTTGAGCATTATGCCGCTGAAGGTCAGGCCGGACTGGTTCCCGCTGGCCGTGGTGGAAGTGGTTGAACCGCCGGTTGCCTGCGCGATACTGGTGATGGTCTGCTGGATTAACGGGTCTGATGTATCTACGCCACCCTGTTCGGCCTGGTAAATCAGTTCTTCGGCCTGGTTCTGGGTGAACCCCAGCCCCATCCCGACAATTGCATCAGCCAGCGATTGGCTGCCCGGATTGGTGAATGGCTGTGCGCCGCCGGTGTGGTCCGCACCGGCCCCGACCGTATTGCTAATCTGGGTGGTTACATCTATGGCGCTGTTAAAGGCCAGTCCGCTGATATCAAATATCGGGTCGGCGCCTGCAAAAGTAAAGAAGTTTCCGAAGATAGCGATATCGCCGACCGTAACCGTGGCGCCGCCGTTAAGGTTGAACAATAACCCCTGCCCTTTCGCATTCAATCCGGTCATATCACGGACAAATAGGCCCATCAACGAGGAGACATCCGAAGGCGAAAGCGGTTGACCGCTGTCTATCTTGGTAAAGATTGAATCCCAGTCGGTGCCTTCCATTGATTTGGCAATCTGGTCAACGGATTGAATCACGTCGCCCTCGGCCGAGGCGGTCGTGCCGACGGTAAGATATCCGCCGACTTTCTTATCCTTGGTCATCGCGGCCGGGTTGTAGTAATGAGCCGTGGCGCCGTCGCCCACGCCCACGCCCGCACCGCCCATTCCCTGGGACCGCGGGCCGAAACTGATAAACTCCTCGGCCGAGATATTACTGCCCAGCAAACAAACAAATGCAACCAGTGCAATGCCGCCCATAACCGTTGTTTTCTTCATAATCTCCGTCCTTTCCTGTTAGTTCAATAATCATATCAATATAGCAAATGATTTCCGAAAGTCAATAATAATTTACCTTTTTCTTAACCACAAAGGTACAAAGTTTCCTTAACACGAATCACACGAATGGAACGAACAATACGAATTATTTGTGGAATTAGCCGTATTCGTGCTATTCGTGTTCCCGTTGCCCCGGTGAAAATATTGCCTTATTTTCTTGATAAATTATTCGAAAGGAGCAAACGTCTATGCCAGTTGTTCTTGACGGTAAACACCTGACCATTGAGGACCTGGTCAAAATAGCCCGGCACAACGAAAAAGTGCAACTTGCGCCCGAAGCCGTTGAGCGCATCAAAGTCTGCCGCGCCATGCTGGAAGACAAACTCGCCAAAAAGGAAATCATGTATGGCACCAACACCGGCATCGGCGAATTTTCCGAGAAGATGCTCAACGACGAGCAGGTCAAGGAATTCCAGCGTTATCTGATTTACAACCATGCGGCCGGCATCGGCGAGCCCGTGCCCATAGAACAAGTCCGTGCCGCGCTGGCCAGCCGCATCAATGTCCACGCGAACGGCAACTCCGGCTGCCGCCCCGAGATTACGCAGACCATGGTGGCCATGCTCAACAAGGGCGTTACCCCGGTCGTTTGCGCCAAAGGCTCGGTCGGCGCCTGCGGTGACCTGGCCCCGATGTCCCAGGCAGCCCTGCTGCTTATGGGCGAAGGCGAGGCATTCTACCAGCCCGCAGGCAGTCCCGACACGAAGTGTCGGGATAAGGGCGAAAGGCTGCCCGGCCGGGTGGCCATGGAAAAGGCCAGCATTCCCATTCCCGGCCTGCAGGCCCGCGACGGCCTGGCCGCCATCAACGGCTCCAACCTGCTGACCGCCATCTCTGCCTTGAATATTTTTGATATGGAACGATTAATCAAGCAGGCGGAAATCGCCGCCGCGATGACCATTGAAGCGCTCCTGGGCAACATGAAGCCCTACACCGCCAAACTCCACGAACTGCGCGGGTTCAAGGGTGCGATGGCGACGGCTGACAACATCCGCCGCCTGTTTGAAGGCTCAGACCTGACCACCGGCAAGATGAAAACCAAGGTGCAGGATGCCTACTCAATGCGCTCCACCCCTCAGGTGATCGGCGCGGCGCGCGACGCCATTGCCTACGCCCGCTCGCAGGTTGAGATTGAACTCAACGGCGTGGCCGACAACCCGATTTTTGTCCCGGAAATGAAATTGACGCTCACCGGCGCGAACTTCCAGGGCTCGCCGGTGTCCCTGCCCATGGATATGGCCGGCGCGGCCATCACCATGGTCTGCGTCATGTCCGAGCGCCGATTAAACCGCCTGACCAACCCGGCCCTCAGCCAGGGTCTGCCCGACTTCTTGGCGCACGAACCGGGCTTTTACTCCGGCATGATGCTCTCGCAATACACCGCCGACACCCTGATTGTTGAACAGCGCATCCTGAGCGCCCCGGCATCCATCATGTCAATCCCGGCCGCGGCCGACCAGGAGGATTTTGTCTCGATGGGCATGAACACCGCCCTGAAAAACACCCAGATTCTTGATAATGCCTACGGCATCCTGGGCATTGAATTCATGGCCGCCGCCCAAGCCCTTGATTTCCGCCAGTTCACGCCCGGTAAGGGCTCGCTCAAAGCCAGAGAAATCATCCGCAAGCACGTGGCGCATCTGGAAGTGGACCGGCCGCTTTATCCCGACCACAACACCATGAAAGAACTGGTGAAATCGGGTGAAATTCTTGAAGCCGTGGAAAAGATAGTTGGGAAGTTAAAGTAAGCCACAGATTATTTATCCAGAGGAACGAAGGACACGGATTAAATCAGATAAATCTGTTAAATCCGCTTACTAAAATGGAATATACTCCGGTTCGTGCGCCAAGAGGCACGAAAATCTCCTGCAAATCCTGGCAGACCGAGGCGCCGCTCAGGATGTTGCATAACAACCTTGACCCGGCCGTGGCCGAAGACCCCGAGCATCTGGTGGTTTACGGCGGCTCGGGCCGGGCCTGCCGCTCCTGGGATGCATTCCATAAAATAGTCAAGTCATTGCGCTCAATGGACGACGACGAAACGCTTCTGATTCAGTCCGGCAAACCGGTCGGCATATTTAGAACGCACGAGATGGCGCCCCGCGTCCTGTTAGCCAATTCGCTCCTCGTGCCGGCCTGGGCCAACTGGGACTATTTCCGCAAACTGGAAGCCGAGGGTTTAATAATGTACGGCCAGATGACGGCCGGCAGTTGGATATATATCGGCACCCAGGGCATCTTACAGGGCACTTACGAGACCTTTGCGGCCGCGGCACAGAAACATTTCCAGAGCGACCTGACCGGCAAACTGGTTGTCTCGGCCGGTCTGGGCGGCATGGGCGGCGCGCAACCGCTGTCCGTCACGATGAACAACGGCGTGTTTTTAGGCATTGAGGTTGACCCGGCCCGGATTGAACGCCGCATCACGTCCGGCTATTGCGATATCCTTTCTACTAATCTGGATACGGCCTTAGACATTGTCAATAAGGCCAAGGTCAATGGAGAGCCGCTCTCGGTCGGGCTGGTCGGCAATGCGGCCGATATCATACCTGAACTGGCCCGACGCGATATTGTGCCGGATATGCTGACGGACCAAACCTCGGCTCACGATACGCTCAACGGTTATGTACCCAACGGGCTAACCTTGGCCGAGGCGATAGAATTACGCAAGACTAATCCGAAACAATACATCAAACGGGCCGTGGAATCCATCGCGGCGCATGTGCAGGGGATGCTGGACCTGCAGAAGAAAGGCGCGATTGTATTTGAATACGGCAACAATATCCGCAAGCAGGCGCAGTTGGGCGGCGTTGAGGACGCGTTTGATTTCCCCGGTTTTGTGCCGGCCTATATCCGCGACCTGTTCTGCGAAGGCAAAGGACCGTTCCGGTGGGCTGCCCTCTCGGGCGACCCGGCCGATATCTATGCCACGGACGAGGCCGTAATGAAAGAGTTTAAGAAGAACGAAGGGTTGATTCGCTGGATAAAGTTGGCCCGGGCCAAGGTCAAGTTCCAGGGACTGCCGGCCCGGATTTGCTGGCTCGGTTATGGTGACCGGGCTAAATTCGGACAGGTCATCAATCGGCTGGTGGCCAAGGGCAAGATTTCCGCGCCCGTCGTGATTGGCCGCGACCACCTGGATTCCGGCTCGGTCGCCTCGCCCTATCGCGAGACCGAGGCGATGAAGGACGGCTCTGATGCGATTGCGGACTGGCCTATCTTAAATGCACTGGTCAACACTTCGTCCGGCGCGACCTGGGTCTCGGTCCATCACGGCGGCGGGGTGGGTATTGGCTATTCCATACACGCCGGGCTGGTGGCGCTGGCCGACGGCACCAAATTAGCATCAAAGAAACTGGGGTTATGCCTGACCAACGACCCGGGGATGGGCGTGATACGGCACTATGATGCCGGCTACGAAATCGCCCGCAAGGCGGCCAAGAAACACAATATCAGGATACCGTAATATTCCATCCTTTAGGACAGACTGTAACCACCCTTGAACCATTGAACTCTGAAACCTTTAAACCAAGGATAGGGGGTCGGGGGTAGGTGGGGGGTATCCCCTCATGCCTTACCCTGATATGTAATATAACACGCCCTGACCTGTGGTGAGGCAACGAACCATATATAATGTACCATTAGTCCGCGCATACCGTCAGGTTAGCCCGTGCATATCGTTGGGCTTGAGTGGTTGGTGTTTAGTAATAGGGGATATACCCTGTGCCGGCGGCTGATATATGGCGCGGCAACGAACCATATATAACACTTCTTACGCCAACCTGTGGCGCGGATACGAACCATACGGCCTATGCCCTTTGGGGGGTGGATGTTTAGTAATAGGGGTGTGTATGGTCCCTACACCTCATCGGGGGCGAAAAACCAAGTATTTGTTGATTTCTGATAAAAGATGGTTATTATTAAGCAATATGCCGACTTGCAGTGAGCCCTTCGCTGTGGCTCAGGGTAAACTTAGCGAATCTGAGAATGACTATCAGAGTTGGGATAAGGAGAAATTATGAAATCTAACCAGTTAGTTTGTCAGTGTCTGGAGAATATTTCGCGTAAGGCATTAGAAAACTATGGGAAAATAATAAAAGATTTTGTCCGCAGACGGCACGGCATCTATGCATTATACCGGAAGAATAAACTTTATTATGTAGGATTGGCTTCTAATCTTGCATCACGTCTAAACCATCATCTTCGCGACCGTCACGCAAATACCTGGGATAGGTTCAGTGTTTATCTAACCGTAAGCGACAGGAGTTTAAGAGAATTGGAGACATTAGCGGTTCGTATTGCTTCACCTAAAGGCAATAAACAACAGGGTAAATTCGGCAGGACGGAAAACTTAAAGCGTAAATTCCCAGGGCTATAAAATTATTACAGGCATACGAGATAAACGAAATTATCGGAGACGACAAAAAGAGCAAAGAAACTATTCGTGAAAAATCCGGCAGTGGAAGGAAACCAATTCTTGCGTCTTATGTGAGCAAATTCAGGACAAAGAAATTACGTTGTTATGCTCACGACAAAATATATCGGGCGCATATACGGAATGACGGAACAATTTTCTTTAGGGGAAAAATTTATACTTCACCTTCATTAGCAGCCAAGCCTATTGTTAAAAGAGTCCCAAATGGTTGGACTGCCTGGAAATACGAACGCGCCCCGGGTGATTGGGTCTTTATAGACAATTTACGGAAATAATAAAGGGTTTTTTTATGAAAAAACCATGGTCAATAACAACGACACTTAGAAACCCTGAACGTATTAGAAGTTTTCTTATTATGTTAAAGGATATTGAGGGGGAAGAATGGAATCC
Organism: Planctomycetota bacterium; assembly: GCA_016208805.1. GTDB lineage: Bacteria > Planctomycetota > MHYJ01 > JACQXL01 > JACQXL01 > JACQXL01. Next base: position 14,617 of record JACQXL010000068.1, read on the forward strand.
CAAAACGCAAGAGAAATATCAAATTCTGCTGATAAAACATAGGGTATATGGATATGGGGAAAAACAATTTTATAATGGTCTGTCTGCAAAGCAAGTTGAATTAATGGATAATCTTGATAAAGAGATTTCCTTTGATGAGGCAAAGAATATATTTAATTCCAAGGGCTATGAAGACCCTGCAATGAGAGGCAGGCAATCAATAAATCCCCTGAAAAAGTTAGGATTGGTTTCCATAAAAGACAGCAAGATTTTCATTACCGGGTTAGGGCAGTTGTTGCTTAAAGATAATTATGATCTTGGCGAGATGTTCTTTAGAAGTTTCATTAAATGGCAAATTCCTAATCCTGATAGCGATGATTATAAATTAGATGATGGTTATGATATAAAGCCATTTATTGGGACCCTTCACTTAATAAACGCCGTAAATCAAAAGACCATAAATAACGGTGAAGAACCAAAGGGTGTTAGTAAACAAGAATTCTCACTGTTTGGCCCAACCCTTGTTAATTATGAGGATATTGGAAAATATGCAGATGAGATTCTAAAACTACGGGCTGAATTAAAAGGCAAGAGTAAGCAGGAGCAGAAAAAGATATTTGAACAATACAAAAAACAATTTGCTCAACAATTTCTACTAACTAAAAAGAAAGGTGCTATTGACCAGTTACTTAAAAACCTCAAAGATTACGGTGATAATGCTATTCGGTATTTCAGAATGACCCGTTATATCTATATAAGGGGCGGAGGATTTTATATTGATTTAGAGCCGAGAAGGCAAATTGAGATTAGCAATTTATTGTCTTTTGATAACGGGCAGTCAATATCATTTACGACTAAAGAAGAATATCTGGACTATATTGCTGATATTACTAAACCAAAACTTCCATGGGAAACTAAAGAAAAATTCACTGAGATTTTATCTGGGCTTATAAGAGATATTCGAATCTACGAACGCAAACTTTCTTTACCAGAAAAAGTTATTCCAGAATATAAAAGTTATGATAGTGATGGTCTTAAAAAACTCATTTACGATATCAGGGAATACAGAAAACATTTGCAGGGACGAGAGAATCATATAACAGCCCAAAATACTGAGGCAATCTCTAAATATATTGAAACCCTGCAGCATATTTACGATGAAGAAGATAAATCCATTGCATTAGAAAAATATACCGCATTAACACTTTATGCCTTAAATGATGCCTTAAGTATTCAACCGAACTATCCTGTTGGAGATGACAACGAACCAACTTTTACTGCCCCAGCAGGAAAGCCAGATATAGAATGTTACTATAAATCATTCAACGCTATTTGTGAAGTAACCATGCGGACCAGCAGGGACCAATGGTATCAAGAAGGTCAACCAGTAATGCGCCATTTACGGGACTTTGAAGAAAAGAATAAGGATAAAAAATCGTATTGTCTTTTTATTGCTCCCAGATTGCATAGAGACACATTGAATACTTTTTGGGTTTCGGTGAAGTATGAATACGAAGGTAATCCGCAAAGAATAATTCCCTTATCAATCCAGAATTTTATTGAGTTATTAAAAACTCTTGTGGCCGTTAAACAAAAGGGAGAGTTCTTGCCTCATTCTGAATTGCTTAAGTTATTTGATGATATATTATCTATTTCTGGTAAAGTAAAGGATGTTAATGAATGGATAGGAAAAATTCCAGATACTATTTCTACATGGCAAAAAAGATTGACCGCTTAATATTATGAAGAAAAACTTTATATATAATGGTGATTGTATAGAAATCTTACAAAATGTGATTGATAAGAACTCAATTCCTTTAGTCTATGCTGACCCCCCATATAATTTATCTGGTAAATCATTAGACCTCCCGAATAATAAAACTGGCGGGGCTTTTTACAAGATGAATGAAAAGTGGGATACTTATGATTATCCCGATTATCTTGACTTTACAGAAAGATGGTTGTTTGGCATACAAAAAGTTTTATTGCCTAATGGAAGTTTATATATTTCTTGCACACAACACAATATTGCCGAGATAATATTCACCGCAAAAAAGCTTGGTTATAAGTTAAATAATATAATTTCTTGGTTCAAGACAAATGCAATGCCTAATATCACCAAGCGAACATATACCCATTCAACTGAGTTTGTATGCTGGTTAGTCAAGGGTAGTAATTGGGTTTTCAACTATGATGAGGTTAAGAAATTTAATCCGCACAAAACACTTGACGGTAAAAATAAACAACTTAGGGATTTTTTAGATTTCATAGAATTACCTATCGTTCAGGGTAACGAAAGGATAAGGGGTAGTAATGGCAGGGCGTTACATCCAACTCAAAAGCCCGAAAAATTACTTGAGTTAATTATTAAAGCATCATCAAGAGAGAGCGATCTGGTTTTGGACCCGTTTTTTGGTACAGGTACTACTGGAATAGTAGCACAAAAACTACATAGAAATTGGATTGGTATTGAAAATAATTTGGAGTATGTTAAAATAGCAAATAGGCGATTAAATATAAAAGTGGAATCTGAAAAATGCCTGAAATAAAATTACTAAAAGGCAATTGCATTGAATCGTTAGATTTTATAGAACCTAATAGTATTAATCTAATTTTCGCCGACCCTCCATACAACCTATCAGGCGATGGTAATCAAACCGTTAAAAGTGGGAAAATGGTTACCTGTAATAAAGGCAAATGGGATATCATTGATGATATACATAATTTTAATGAGGCCTGGATTAAAGCATGTATTAAAGTTTTAAGAGATGATGGGACATTGTGGATTTCCGGCACACTTCATAATCATCCCTCTGTTGGAGTAATTCTAAAGAAACTAAACCTTTGGATTATAAATGATTTAATCTGGTTTAAGAGAAATGCTCCGCCTTTACTGTCTCAAAATCGCTTTGCTCCTTCAACCGAATTAATCTGGGTTGCAAGTAAATCTAAAAAGTATTATTTTGACTATGAGACCGCTAAGCGGATAGGCAATGGTAAACAAATGAGGAATCTTTGGGAAATCAATGCCGAAAGACACAAAACAATACATCCCACTGAAAAACCCGAGACACTTTTAGAAAGAGTCCTATTAATTGGGAGTAAAGAAAATGATACTGTGCTTGACCCATTTATGGGTTCTGGCACAACAGGAGTGGTATCCAAAAAACTAAATAGAAATTTTATCGGTATAGAAATAGATGATAAATACTTTGAAATAGCTAAAGACAGAATAGACAAAGCCAATGTTGAAACTCTTTTACCAGGGTTTGATAAAAAACTGGATGATAAAAAAGTAATAGAGATCTATACTAATCAAACTCTTGTTTTGAGGGAAAAGGGCACCGGTTACAATCAAGTGAAAAATAGGATTCCCAAGAAAAACAAGATTAAGTCAAAGTAGGAAATATAAGGAGTCCTGAAATGCCCAGACACCCCCGATGGGAATCCCCGAAACACGGTTCTGGACAGGAGGGACTCCATTACATTCCGCGGGGAATGACTGGAATGATTGGAAAGAGTTGAGATTGGAGGAGATATAATATGACTACAGATAATGTGTTACTTGAGGAACTAAAGCCCCCGGCTTACACAAAAGAAGAACGCGAGAAGATTGTTCAATACCTGATGGACCTCAGGACGGGTTTGATTAGAGAATTCCTCAAGGTTCATAATATTAATACTTCTGGGACAAAACCTGAACTCCGCGAGCGGATAGAGCAATGCTTTGAGGATGAGGAATTAAAGTATAACAGGCTGTCTAAAAAGTTACCAATATCTTACTATGACAGCCCAAAATAGTCAAGATATTTGATAAAAAACCCGTT
>JACQXL010000206.1 GCA_016208805.1 Planctomycetota bacterium
GGTCCCAAAGTGTCATTGCGAGGAGCGTAGCGACGAAGCAATCCCCGTCTTTTCCGCATAAAACCGAGATTGCCACGGTCGCCTTTGGCGACCTCGCAATGACAAAAAGGGTGTTTTATGCGTTTTCGCAAGAGTTCAGTGATAAGTAAATTATTGGTATTATATACGGGTAGATTAGAAATCTATTCCTCTGATGGATTTCAACCCTGTTTGAAACGGATGTTTTATTTCCAGTATTTCGCTTACCAAATCCGCCTCGCGGACTAATAACGGCGCCGCATTCCGACCGGTTAGAACTAAATGCAAATCGGACGGTTTCTCTTTAATAAGTTTCAACACTTCTTCTATTCCAAGCAGGCCGTAGTCAATTGCATAGTTTATCTCGTCTAAAATAATCATATCGTATTTGCCAGACTTAATTTTGTCCCTTGCGAGTTGAACCGCTTTGGTAACGCCGTCTTTATCTGCATGGTCCGGTTTCGCCGGGCTAACATGGCATTCAAAGTTACAGTTCGGGCAATCATATCTTTGGTCCGAACCATCCGGATAGACGCAGTCTTTCCCGGCCTGGATAATCTCAAAATCCGGCGCGAGTCTTTTGGCCGATTTCAATTCGCCATAGACCTGCGAACTCTTCAGGAATTGAATCATCAACACCTTCAATTCCTGGCCGATTGCTCTCATCGCCAGTCCCAGCGCCGAGGTAGTTTTCCCCTTGCCGTTGCCGGTAATGACAATGACTAATCCTTTAGCCATAAATTTATAATCCTGTCGCTTCGCTGCGGGATAAGAAACTCTAAACTCGCTACGTTCGTAGAGTTTCTAATGCCGGAGGAGGGAGTTGAACCCTCACCTCCTTGCGGAGATCGGATTTTGAGTCCGACGCGTCTGCCATTCCGCCACTCCGGCTTTAGAACCTGTTAGAGCCCCGCCAAAGCGGGATAAACTCCGCGAGTTACGGGTTCTTAAGTCCGCCGTAGGCGGACAACTCACGCACTTCTGTAACCACTCACGCCCTTGACCGCTTTGTCGTTATAATCTTCCCCGTGGTCTTTTCAGCACCTCGGCAACAATTACGGCTCTTTGAATCTCGTCCCTGTCCTTTATGGATTCCGTAAATTCATTCCAACTGCCCGATTCCTTTGCCGGCTCAGGTTCAACCGGCGGAGCGAAGTGGAGTCCCGAAGAACTTCGGGGCGGAACGACCGTTTCCTGTATCCTTTGCTCAAGATTCAATGCCTCAGTTTCTTCAACTTTCTGTTCCTGTCGCCGGATGGCCTTTCCGCGGCGCGGGTTCGCCATAATACGCGGCGTCTCCGTTACTACCTCGGCACCGGTTAATTCGCGTAAGACATCTTCAATGCTGATGGCCTCTCCGGTCGGCGGTTCGGTTTCAGTTTCGGCTGGCTTGATACCCGGCACCGCCGCTGTCTCGGACCGGATATCGTCTTCTACTCTCAAACCACCCTGCCGCAATTTCGCCCTTTTCTGCTCCAATTCATGGCGCTGCTTCTGGGCTTCAAGTATCTTTTTTATAATTGAGACGCCGCCGATAATTATAAAAATTATGACGTATGCCGCCAATTTTATTACATCATCCATAATGTCTTTAGAAACTGTTAGGGATTCCGACTCGTAGAGGCGGAAGACCGTTACAGTTTCTTATCCCGCTCTTTCGTGGAAAGAGCGGGATTTTCTTTTACTTCTTATAGGATGTCTTTATACCAGAGCGACCATAAAATTTCAATAAATAATTTTATTTTATATTGACCTTATTATAAATGATGTTATTATAATATTATATGGATATTATATCCAGGGAGGACCCAATGGACGGATTCCAAATAAAAACCCTGAAGTTGCTCGGTGATGTTGTCGTAATTGGAGCCACCGGAACGCTGGATAGCGTCACTGCGCCTGAATTAGAGAAAACCGTCCAGAAATACCTGGACGACAAGATATACGACATTATTTTTGACCTTTCGCAACTGAAAATGATTACCAGCGCCGGTGTCGGATTCTTCACCAAAATGGCCGGTGTTACCTCGGAAAACTTCGGCGGAATAGTCATTGTCCAGCCAATTCAGAGTGTCCGGGACGTATTGAATGTCTTCGGCCTGTTGCGTTATGTGCCGGTCGCCAACGATATTGATAACGCCCTTAAAGATTTGGCAAAATTAAAAAGCGGTAAGTTCCGCCCAAAAACTTAAAACATCTCTTGTTATTTTATGGCTTTAGCCAAGGTCTTCAGCACCGCTGTCAAAGGAATTGAGGCATACCCTTTAGAAATAGAAGTGGACATTTCCCGCGGGCATCTTCCCACTATCGTTCTGGTCGGCCTGCCGGACACTGCGGTAAAAGAAAGCATTTCTCGTATCCGCACGGCATTTACCAACAGCGGCTACCGGTTTCCGTCGCAGAGTAAAATCACCATCAATCTTGCGCCGGCCGATATTAAAAAGGAAGGTCCGGTTTATGACTTGCCCATCGCCATAGGAATTCTCGCGGCCAGCGGATTTATACCGCCAGAAAACCTGCGGAATTATGCCTTAATCGGGGAACTGGCATTAGATGGCAGTGTCCGGCCTATCAAAGGCGCGCTTTCCATGGCAATGAACTGCCAGCGGAAAAATATCAGGGGATTTATCGCCCCCAGGGAAAATATATCGGAAGCGGCTGTCGTAGAAGAATTACAGACGATTCCGGTTGGCAACCTGTCTGAAACAGTGGGCTTCCTGACCGGCCAGCACAAGATTAATCCAGTCTGGATAGACATCCAGAAAGCATTTAGAGAATCCTGTGATTATGAACTTGATTTTTCCGAAGTAAAAGGGCAGGAGAATGTCAAGCGCGCGCTAACGGTTGCATCCGCCGGCAATCATAATATTCTTATGATCGGCCCGCCCGGCTCAGGCAAAACAATGCTGGCCAAACGATTACCCACGATACTGCCGGTTTTAACCATTGATGAAGCCCTTGAAACCACGCGCATCCACAGCGTGGCCGGATTGCTTCCGAAACACACTTCATTAATTACAACACGGCCTTTCCGCTCGCCGCATCACACGCTTTCCGAACCGGGGCTGTTAGGCGGCGGCTCTTTCCCGCGTGCCGGCGAAATAAGCCTGGCGCATAACGGAGTCCTTTTCCTGGATGAATTGCCGGAATTCCATCGTAATCTATTAGAAGGATTAAGACAACCTCTGGAAGAAGGGATAATTACCATCGGCCGGGCCAGCAGTTCTGTTACATATCCATCTAAGTTTATGCTGGTTGCGGCGATGAATCCCTGCAAGTGCGGGAACTGGGGCGACCCGAAAAGAGAGTGCCGTTGCACGCCCAGAGAAATCCAGCAGTATCTGGGCAAAATCTCAGGACCGCTTCTGGACCGGATTGACATCCACATAGAGGTCCCGTCCATTGCCTACCGCGATTTGGCCAATAAGACCGAAGGGACATCTTCATCCGAAATGAGGAAAATAACTATCCAGGCACGGGAAATACAGCAAACTCGCTTTAAGGCAGACAAAATTACCACCAACTCCCAGATGAATAACCGGCATATTAAAAAATACTGCAAGTTAGATGACTCATCCGAATCCCTGATAAAACAGGCAATAGACGAACTGGGGCTTTCAGACAGGGCATACACCAGGATCCTCAAAGTCGCCCGCACTGTTGCCGATATAGAACGCTGTGAACATATCCAGCCGGAACACATCTCTGAAGCGATTCAGTATCGCAGTCTGGATCGTTCACGTTTTGCATAGCCGCAGCGGAGTCCCGCCCTTATCGGCGGGGCATAGCCGTCATCATTATTGCTTGACCCCTTACCTATTATTATTTAATATTAGATATTTGAGGGGGATATCCGATTAACCCGTTATTCCAGAATCTATGGCAAATCTAAATATCAAACAGGAAAAGTTCGCGCTGCCCAACGGCTCGTATTGCATCATCCAGAAACTGGGCGGGCATATTGATGTCTCCACATTAGAACTGTTTGAGCAGGGGCTGGCTCACCTTTTATCCAACAATATCAACCAGTTGGTGCTCAACCTGGCCGATGTCACTTATATCTCTTCCAGCGGTATGGGGCTTTTAATTAAATATGTGGAAAAGTTCCGCGAGTCCGGCGGCGATATCCAGATTAGTTGCGTCACGCCCGGTATCTGGACCATCTTCAAGCAAATCGGGCTGAACTCGGTCTTCGGCATCTTCAGTTCCGACAAAGAGGCATTGAGCGCATTCCGGGAGCGGGCTAACTACAATCCGATTACCCGTGCCCGTTATCCGGCCAAGTTCAAGTGCCCGAGTTGCGCCGGCGCCCTGGAAATCGGGCAGCCCGGCAAATACCGCTGTATCCATTGCGGCACCTA
>JACQXL010000207.1 GCA_016208805.1 Planctomycetota bacterium
TAAAAACACCGTCAGGGATGTCAGTATCGTCCGGCTCAGGGTCTGGTTGACGCTGATATCCATAATCTTGTTAAATGACTCGCCTTTCATTATCTTAACATTTTCCCTGATTCTGTCAAATGTTACGATGGTATCGTTGACCGAATAACCGACAATGGTCAGGAACGCCGCCACGCTGGAAAGATTGATATCCAACGTGATGCCCCACGATTTCGGCACAAGTAAATTAAAGAGAACGATACTGCCCATAGAAACCAGGACATCGTGCACCAGCGCAATCACGGCCGCAATGCCGTATTTGAACTCAAACCGCACGGCTAAATAGATAATTATCCCCAGCCAGGAAAGGATGATGGCAATCACGGCATTCTGCTGGAGTTCCTTGGCCACCACGCCGCTGATGCTTTCCACCATCGGGAACGGGCCTTCGGACAGTCCGAATTCATCGCGGACGAGTTTTTCTATCTGGGCTTCTTTATCATCCTTAAAATAACCCTCAAATCTGATAGCCGTTTTAGCCGTGTCGGTGCTCTCGGCAAATTCCGGTATCTCCGACTTGGTCAATCCGTCTTTTTCCAGCCGGGCATTCAATTTGTCCTTGATTTCGGTCACCGGCCTGGGCTGTTCCAGATTCACCGTCATCTTCAGCCGATAACCGAGTTTGGACTTGGCCGTATCGGTAATGGCGTCAATGCCGGTAATCGCATCAAGCGGGATTTTATCGCCGAATGCGGTTTTAAGGTCTGATTTCAACTCCCGGACGCCTTCAGCCGTGGAGACCAGTTTGGTCCTGACCTGGAACTCGTTGGCGGTCCTTTTGGCCTGGGTGGCCCAGATATCCGATGCCTTAAACTCGCTGGTTTGTTCCAGCCGCGGCATCATACTTTGGACTTCTACATCCGGGTATTTGGCGATGGTGCGTCCGGTCGCATCGTTGGTCGTGATGACCTGAATCGTGTTACGCACCTCGGCGATATCGGTGGCGTTGCGGAATTTGACATTAATGACCGTGCCGCCGGTGAAATCAATGCCGTAACTTGACCGGCCGTTGGTGATAAAAATTCCCACTGAGAAAGCCACCAACAGCAACGATATTGCAAAAAACACCCGCCGGGCATTCATAAACCCGATATTGGGCTTGCTGAATAACTTGAACATTGAAAAGGTTTTGATTAAACCGCTCTCAATACAGATTTTGAGCATTACCTTGGATGCAAAATATGCCGTGAAAAGCGTGGTCAGGATACCGACGCACAGGACAATGGCAAATCCTTTTAACGGGCCGCTGCCGAAATAGCAGAGAATCAGGCCGGCCAGCAGGGTGGTCAGGTTGGCATCAACCACCGTAACTAAAGCGCGGTTGAACCCGGATTCAAACGCCTGGCGGATGTCCTTGCCGCGTTCCTTTTCCTCGCGGATACGTTCGTAAAAGAGAATATTGGCGTCCACGGCCATACCCAGCGTCAACACCAATGCGGCGATGCCGGGCAGGGTGAATGTCGCGCTGAAGAACGACAGCGTCCCCCAAATCAGGATAAAGTTCATCGCCAGCGCGATATTGGCAATCAGCCCGGCTACGTGATAATAGATCAGCATAAACAGGATTACCGCGCCGACCGCCAGAACAAAAGAGATAATCCCGCGCTTGATGGAATCCTGCCCCAGGGTCGGGCCGACATACGATTCACTGACGATTTCCAGCGGCGCCGGCAGACTGCCCGAACGAAGCACCGTGGCCAAGTCTTGCCCCTGCTGTTGGGTGAACCGGCCGGTAATGATGCCTTCGCCGTCCGGGATAGGCGTATTAATCCTCGGCGCGGAAACGAGTTTGTTATCCAGAATGATGGCTAACCGCCGGGCATTTTCCTCGCCGATTGTAGATACGGCGTATTTTTTGGTGACATCGGCCAGTACCTTGGTTCCTCTCGGGTCTAATTTGAAGGTGACGACCACGCCCTCCTTGGGACTGACCGTGGTGCCGGCCTCAACGATATTCTCGCCGGTCAATTCGGCTTTCTCCTTGACCAGGACCCGGTCGCCGCGCTCGGTTGAATCAGCACTTTCATACCACAGATAGCCGGACGGCGTCTGCGGGAACCTGTCGCTGTAGCGTTCAACAATAGGTTTTTCCGCCTCTAATTTGAGGTCCAGTTTGCCGGCCGAGGTGATAATCTTTTTGATACGTTCCACCTCGGTCAGGTCCATCCCGGGCAGTTGAATCAGAATCTGGTCATTGCCGTAGCGCTGGATACGCGGTTCTTTAAGCCCGTAGAGGTTGATTCTACGCTCAATGATGCTTTTGGCCTGGTCCGTGCCGGACTTGATTTTCTCATCCGGCAGGCCTTCCTTTTTCAGGCCGACGCGTATTTCCGAACCGCCCTGGAGGTCAAGCCCCGGTTGGGGGTAGCAATTCTCCAGCAACTCGCCCTTGCCGCCCAGCGGTTTGTCTTTATCCGGATAGGCAATATAGCCGGCAATGCCGACAATCAGCAGTATCAGGAATAATTGCCACTTGAGAGTTTCGCTCATAAATGATTAGTCCACTTTCGGTTCCGGTTCGCCGCTCTTTTCTATGCCGATCATCGAGCTCCGGGCCAGCCGGATTTTGGTATTGGTTGTCTCGTCTATCTTGAGGGTGACCTCGTTATCCTTGATATTCATCACGATGCCGTAGATGCCGCCCGAGGTTAGCACCCGGTCGTTCTTATTGATATTCTGGAGCATCTTGAGCCGCTCCTGCTCCTTCTTGCGCTGGGGGCGGATAATCAGCACATAGAGCAGGACAAACATCAGAACAAACGGAATCAGCATTGAAGCAAATGCGCCGGTCGTATTCTGGGAAGAATTAGTATTCATAGTTCATTTCCTTTAGAACCTGTTAGTTCCGATGAGCAGAGCGAAATCGGAACGTTACAGGTTCTTATCCCGACACATCGTGTCGGGATTGGTGTTGGATTAAATGGCAAATTATTACATTATTATCGTATTGCACACAAGAAAAATATGGAAAAATATCTTGTAGTAATTCAGTTGAGACCCTACACTGTCACCATGAGTCCCCGAGGGACGAAGGGTCTCATTACAGAAATGACAGGATTCTTCATCCCACTGAAGTGGGATTCAGAATGACAAAATGAGAATAAATTTATGAATATTCAGCGACTTCATCATCAGGCGGTCGTGGTGGACGGCCACGCCGATACCTTCGGCAAGGTTCTGATGGGGTATAATTTTTTCGGCTCTGCAGTGAGGATGAAGGCCAGACACCAGAGATTACCCAAAAGCCATCCTGATTTCTCGTCCACTCACATTAACTATCGGAGATTGAAACAGGGCGGTCTGGACCTGCAGTTTATGGCGATTTATACGCCGCCGCACCTGACCGGCGCTGACGCCACCGCCTATGCCCTGCGGATGATGAGCGAGATGCGCTACGTCGTAAGACAGAGCCGGGGCGGGATTATCGCCGTAGAAGACAGCAAAGACCTCAAATCTATTCCGCCCAGGATAGGTTTTCTTATCAGTATGGAAGGCGGCAGTCCGCTTAACGGTAATATTTCACTATTGGAGGTGTTCTATAAATTAGGCGTGCGTTCAATGACGCTTACCCATAACCCCCGTAATGAATTAGGCGATGGTATAAATGTCAAACAACCACACGGCTTGACCGCTTTTGGCAAAACAGTGGTCAAGACGGCTAACCGGCTGGGGATAATCCTGGATGTGGCGCACCTGGCCAAACCGGGTTTCTGGGATATGGCCCGCTATGCCCGCGGACCGATTATCTCTTCGCACACCGGCGTCCGGGCGCTCTGCGATATCCCGCGTAACATGGATGACCACCAGATAAAAGAGATTGTCCGCAGAAAAGGCGTGGTCGGAATATTCTATCTGCCTGAGTTCATAGTTAAGGAGCAAAAGAAGGTATCCATAGAAGACGTGGTTGACCATATTGCGTATGTGGCCGATAAATTCGGGGTTGATTATGTCGGGTTGGGCTCTGATTTTGACGGATATAACGGCGTCACCCGTGGTCTGGAGGATGTGGCCTGTCTGCCCAATCTGACCAGGGCGCTGGTCAAAAGAGGATTTAACCAGACCGAGATAAAGAAGATATTAGGCGGCAATTTCCTGCGGGTAATCAAGCAAGTCCTGTAGTCAAAATCTGTGTAAATCCGTGTTAATCAGTGGTTTGGGATTTGCTGTCCAGGTATCCCTGGAGTATCAACTGGGCCGCGGTGATATTGACCTGCCTGCGTTTTCTGGCCCGGGTCAGGTTCGCATCCCGCAGGATTACTTCGGCTTCTTTGGACGTGAACCTTTCATCCCAGAGTGCGACCGGAACATTTACCGCCGTTTCCAACTGCTTGGCAAATTCAATCACTGTCCGGGCGCTCCGGCCGATGCTGTTGTCCATCCTTTTAGGCAACCCGATGACTATCTCCGTTACTTCCCGGTCCTTTACAATCCGGGCGATGTCTTCAATCACCCCGGCTATGCCTTTGTTCTCAATTAATTCCAGTCCGTATACCATTGGCGGCGAAGATGACTCCGAACTGATTTGGGCTGATATGGCCAGCCCGATTCGCTTGGTGCCGTAATCAATTGCCAGAACTTTCATAAAATTAGTTAAACCACCATACCACGAAAACACGAAAGAACCAAGACACGAAATCCGGGGTTTCGTGATTTCCGGTTTTCGTGTCTTCGTGGTAAAGGATAGTCATAGATTACTGCTACGATTTTTACAAGTTTTACTTGATTTTTCCCGATGAATATTGTCTAAATCCTTATGTCTATGACGATTTCCGATACAACGCAGGAGTTACGCATCCGCTTCAGCACCCGGCCCAGGTTTACCCGTAAGATATACGATATTATTACGGGCCTGCTGGATGTGATGATTAACAACAAGGCCGCCCAGCGCGAGTTCGTGATTGGGCTGAGCGAGGCCATTGACAACGCCATCATCCACGGCAATAGACTCAACCAGACCAAATATATTGAACTGCATTGTGTCATCACGCCGACCCGGATTACCTGTAACATTTCGGACGAGGGCGACGGTTTTGATTTCAGCAAATTCCTGGGGATTCCGTTGCAGGAATTCAGCCCGCAGGCGCTGATGGGCAAGGTGTCGCAATACGGCTCGCCCGGTTCTATGGGCATCGCCCTGATGCGCAAATGCATTAACGAAATTAACTACACTTCGCCCGGTAACACGGTTACTTTGATAAAGTATCTATGACTCAATCCAGACAAGGCGCTCCGATGCTCCGATACGGAGCGTCTCCCGACGTAACGTCGGGGGGCGTCATTCTTATCGTGGTGCTTGGAGTCTTGACCGTCCTGGTCTTAATCGGCCTGGTTTTCATAACGGTGGCCGGTATTGAACGGGCGACGTCGCGGAACTATGCCGACACGGTCCACGCCAAATTCCTGGCCCGGAGCGGCATTGAAATGGCCGTAACGCTCCTGCCCGATATGGAATTCATAGAACAGGGCCTCTCGCCGGCCATCTACGGGCTTGAGTTTGACGATGCCAACGGCAACGGACGCTATGACCCGGCTACGGAAAAGGTAAATACCGTAAATAACAATATCGCATTGGAACGTTGCCGGTTCCCTTCGCTTAAGGGGCAGGACAATCCGGACGGCGAGCCCGCGGAAGTTTTGCTGACCGACCAGAACAGCGACGGCAATCCGGATACGCTCGGCTACAGCGGTTCCCTGCCGCCAGAATACAGCGGCGGCAAAGACGTCTATTCACTGCGCATCCGCGATTGCGCCAGTATGATTTATGTCAACGGGCCGAGCGTATCAACCCAGGATTTGTCCTTGGCGCCTAATGCCAAGCGGATGCTGGATAACCTCGGCGCGCAGTTTAATATCCAGAATTTCGGCAGGATTATCAGCGATGAGCGGGTACAACTGAAGCGTAACCTGCTTAACCGTGAGGAAATCAAGACCGCCCTCAAGAACGCCGGCTATGGGGATGCCTATTACAGAAGCATCAAGGATTATGTCACCTGTTACGGCTGGGTGGACGAAAAGACGCTGTTACCCGGCGCCCTGCGCCCGGTAAATGCGGATAACCCCAATTATAAATGGTCTTTTCTGCAAGATAGTAATGGGCATAGAATAGTCCATGCGTTTGAAATACCGGATAACATGCTGGCCTGTTGCGGTGAAGATTACATTGTAACCAATAAAAATACATGGGTTGGGATTTATTCTAATCCTACGCCACCTGCCCCGTCTCCTCCAGTACCGACCGGGGGCGCTACTTCTTTGGTTCAGCCACGAGCGCCGATAAACATTAATACTGCCCAGGAGCCGGTTCTTATAGCCGTGTTTGAAGGATTGCAGGGGTTTTATTTAGACCGCGCCCTCAAAAATACTACTTCACCCGGCGAGAGAAAATTAGGCAACCCAATCTCGTCAGACTTGGCCCGAAATATCGCCTCAGAAATCATCGTCTGGCGTAAAGACAAGCCGTTCTTGTCCTATAAGAATTTTAATGTTTTCATAGACAACCTTGGTCTGTTTAATAACTATCAGAAGATGGTCATAAAGGCGAATGCCAATCCGAATTCACACATGGTTAAGTTTAATCCCAATAAGACATTCGGCGGCAGGTTCGGCGATACCGACAAAAGCGACCTGGGCGAGTGGTCGCCGTCTTTACCGAACGGCAACTGCGGCTGGAATACGGAATTCTGTTTCTCGTCAATGGGTTGTTACGAGATAGAATCGCTGGGTTGCGTGCTGTCGCCGCCCACGGCGCAAGGGTTTCGCAGGGTGCTGGCCCGCCGGAAGGTTTCCACTATTGTCAAAATATACGATGTCCTCAGGCATACCACCCAGAAGGATTTTGAGAAATACGGCGGCAGGGATTATCCGCTCAGCACCACCGGCGTAATGTCTTTCCCGGAATCAATTGCCGACCTTAAAAGCAGTTCATACTGGAGTACGGTTAAAACGTTATGCCTTGATAAACCGGAATCAGATTGCCGGCATAACCTCTGTTATGATGGTTACGTCACGCTCCGGCCGCAGGATATCCGGCCTATGTCTCTGACAACATTACAGGCGGATTATAACGATACGCTCGTGGCAATTGCAAACGGTGATGGCAAAGCCTATGGCTGGGCTGATGAAGACCGCTCGCTGATTGATACTAATGACCCGTCAGAACTTTTTCCAGACGGCGTTTTCTGCCACGAGACCAGACGGAGTAAATATTCAAATACACAAGTAACATATGGCAATACCGATGAATCTGTAGATGAGTATCTTTATTATAAAGCGATTAATAACTTTCCCCTGACCGGTTCATTAGAACTATGGTTCAAACCGACTTGGAACTTCTCTGAATTAAAACCTTATGAGGACACGCGGGCTCTGTTTACCATGGGATTTGGCGAGGATGATAATTATTATGCAAAAGCTTCTTCTTGGGAACATATATGCCTTTTCGCACGCAATCAGCTATCGGAATCATTCATTGGCGCCATGTACTGTGACTGCGAATATGGCGGCCCACCTTATACCAAACAATATCCATACAGACTGATACCACAGATACACTATGGGGCTTGGGCTTCTCCAGGAAAAGGGATGGCTAAAATGCAGGTAAACTGGAGTGCCGGCGAATGGCATCACCTGGCGATGTCGTGGAATAAAACAGATATGAGATTATTTGTTGATGGCATTGAGGCTTATGGGAGTCCTTTAGTGCCATATAATAATGGCACTTTTTACCGGGGCATATTAGCAGATTGGAATATCTGTATAGGGAATGGCCGTTTTGAAGGCGCTAACACTCCTTTGTGCAATGGTTATCCTCTTAACGCCGACGGAACGATTGATAGTTTGAGGATATATAATACCGAGTTACCAGGTCCCGATATTACGCCTGACCGCTATGGCGCTGATGGCTCATTTACGGCCTCATTCCCATCCGATGATTTTCCGGCCGTCAAAGACGGCGGACGGCTGGGGCGAATCTCCTGGACCTGGTATCAGCCGTCAAACGGGACAGGCGATATAGAGTTTGCAGTAACCGCCGGCAGCAATGCGATGCCGGTTTCGCCCGGCACGGCTGGTAACGGTTATAACCTGAATCTTCCCTTACAGCCGGGTGAAACATTGTCTTATAACGTTAAGTTTATTGCGCCAGACCCAAACGCGCGGGGATTTGTAGATGAAACTCCAATACTGGATGACGTGACGATAACTTTCCTGACCGCGCCTAAATTTGTCGCATACTTTATGGAGTAAAAATATGGGGAAATTATTGCTGTTTTTAGTGGTTATCGTTTTCTGCGGTTTTGTATCTGCCGGTATATCTGAGACAGGGCAATCTATCACAAATGTCAAAGTCATTCACCGCTGGATTCCGCCGGAAGCCGAAGGCCAGCCCGGCCAACATGTATTTGATATCAGCGGCGTTGCGACTTTCCCGGATGAAACCGTGCTGAATTTAGCATTAACATACCAGGGCGAAAGGTGTCTGGTGAGCCGTACGGTTGTTAAAAACTCCAAGTTTGCCACCACGATTAAAGTCAACTCCAACATGCATCTGTTGCCGGCTTATTATGAAATAGAAATTATTTTCCTGCCAAACCGCCAGCCTGCTGGTGCGGATAGCGCCGGCGCATTATCCAAAATACCGGCAAAATCAGTATCCGTTACCGCGCGGGTCGGCCATACTGAAAGCATTAATAAGGAACGCCAGCAAACCATTGACTTATTCCAAAGCATTCGTGAGGAAACCAAATCGTTCTACGAGGACCTTCGCTCCGACTACAAAAAATACCACAGCCAGAAAGTTGACCCTAAATCTTGGGACGATAAATTCAGTCCCGACCTTAAACATCTCAAACAGGCCCAGCAGAATCTTAATCAGCGCAAAAATATCTATTTGATATCCATATTCCCCGAGATTGAATCGCAAATGATATCATTTTTAGGTATTGTTGAAACCCTATACGACGAATTGGCCAATGAAATAAAAAGCGGCAAACCGACTACCAACCTGCACAGCGGCAAAAAGATGAGAGCCGAAGATACCATTAAGAGAA
>JACQXL010000191.1 GCA_016208805.1 Planctomycetota bacterium
AGCATACGCCTCAAAAGTTCGGTCTTTAGTCAATATATCTTCGCACTCACCGACACCATTTTTGCCTTTCAGTAACTCCTGTACGCAAGTATTCTTTGAAATATCCATTTCCTGAACCACCTTAAGGCGAGTATGACACAACAGTCGGCCGTTTTTTTCTATCGTATATATTGCGCCAGTTTTGGAGACCGCCCGTTCCAGTAAATCAATCCGGCAGGGCTTAAGCGCGACCAGTCCCAAGATACCGATGGGTTTGCCAGATTTATTTCTGACCGGCGCGGTAAAATAAGCGCACGTGGATTCGCCCGTGTGAAGCGGCGGTTGCACCGCCACATACACTTGCCAATCTTTAGAAACACCGGCATACCAGTCAGACAGATAAAAGCGGTCTATGTTGCTCTTCTTATCCGGCGGATAGATTGACCATATCTTCCCGTTCTTATCAGCACAGAAGAAAGAAGATATATACTCATCGGCATTTATCAACACCTCAAAACGTTTAGCCAATCTGGCGCTATCCTGTTTCTCAAAAGCGCTGGTAACTTCTGATTCCGATGCCAGAATGGTGATGGCTTTTTTATTACAGTGGAAAGAAGTACGGATTAAATTGACGCTGTGCTGGGCGATCTGAGTGGACCTTTGGTCATATCTGCAACTTATCAAATAATCCGGAATATGTCAAGGATAAAAATAAACACGGCATATTTTCTTGACCCAGCACAGATTTTTGTATAAATAATGGTGTTAAGCCGCCCCGACATCGGTCGGGGCGTAAGAACCTGTAACGTCCCTGACGGGACTAACAAGTTCTAACGGGGGCGTAGCTCAATTGGTTAGAGTATCCCGACACTTCGTGTCGGGAACGTTGCCGGGTGGTTTTCGTGGCTAATAAATACTTCATTTATATTTTAGAAAGTATTAAGGATAACAGATATTATATTGGAAGCACCGCTGATATTCCAAAAAGATTGGAATATCACAACAAGGGTTTATCAATTTATACGCGCAGGTTTAAGCCGTGGCGGTTACGGTATCAGGAAGAATTTAACTCGCTTAAAGAAGCGCGTTCCAGAGAACTGGCACTTAAAAGGTGGAAAAATCATCAGCGTATTAGTGCATTAATTGAACGGGGGCGTAGCTCAATTGGTTAGAGTACCAGACTGTCGATCTGGACGTTGCGGGTTCGAGTCCCGTCGCCCTCGCCATCATCATATTTAGTTTATGAGTCATATCTCCACCAAAGCGCTTAAAATAGAGGCATCAGAAATCCGCAAGGCATTTGATTTAGGCCAATCCCTCAAAGACCCGATTGACCTTTCTATCGGCCAGCCCAATTTTGAGGTGGCTGAACCAATCAAAGAAGCTGCCATTAAAGCGATTAATGAAGGGTTCAACCGTTATACGATGACCCAGGGCATCCCGGCCCTGCGCGAGAAACTGAGCACAAAATTTGAGGAACGGTTCGGCTTTAAGCCGCCGGCCCTGATGGTCACATCGGGTGTCGGCGGCGCAATCGTTCTGGCGCTCCTCACGCTCATTGACGACAAAGACGAGGTCATCATCACCGACCCCTATTTCCCGCTTTACAAACATATCATCACGGTCGCCGGCGGTATCCCTAAATACGCCAATACCTACCCGGATTTCCGGCTCCGCAAAGAAGAGTTTGAAAAGGTTATAACCAAACGCACCAAGGCCATCATCGTATCAACGCCGGCTAACCCGACCGGCGTAGTTTATACCAAACCGGAAATCCTGATGCTCGTGGAATTAGCCAAAAAGCACGATTTGATTATCATCACCGATGAGGTCTATCGCAGTTTCATCTATGATGTTACTCTGGCCAGCGCAATGAAGTATTACGCTAAAACTATTCTGGTTGACGGCTTCTCCAAGGCGTATGGCGTGCCCGGCTGGCGGTTGGGCTATGCGGCCGGCCCCAAGGAAATAATAGAGCGGATGACCATCATCCAGCAGTGGTCGTTCATCTGTGCGCCGGCGCCGTTCCAGAAGGCCGCCATAACCGCGCTGGATTACAATATGTCCGCTCAAATCGCCGAGTTTCACAGACGCCGCGACCTCGTCTATAATACGCTCAAGGATAAATATGAACTAATCAAACCGGACGGCGCATTCTACGCATTCCCCAAAGTGCCAAAGGGCGACTGCCACGATTTCATCAAGAAGGCCGCCGCCCACAACCTGCTGATTGTCCCGGGCACGGCATTCTCCGAACAGGACACCCATTTCCGGATTTCCTATGCCACGACCGAGGACAAACTCCGTAAAGGATTGGAGATACTTCTTAAATTGGCGACATAAATTGATATGAACCACAAAGGCACCGGGAACACGAATGGCACGAATCCGCGAATTACACGAATTATTCGTGGGATTCGTTTTATCGGTGGAGATCCCGCTACTTATTGCGGGATTAGTGGGATTCGTGTTAAAGGTCTTTGTGGTGAAAAATAATGTTAAGAAAATTACTGCTTATCCTATTCATCACGGTTATACCGATGGCCACGCTCATCCTGGCCGCGATATATCATATGTCGCCGTCCTATCAGGACGTCCATTTCTGGAGCAAGTTCCCGCCGGTCCTGACGGCTTTTGCCTCGCTGTCCGCGGTTTATTCGCTGTGCCTGGTCGTGTTGTTCCTGTTCCTGAATACAACCAACAAATCGCTGGTCGCCCGCATCAATGCGCTGGAAAAGACGCTCAAGGAATCGTATCAGACCAACAAACTCCTGCAGACCCGGATAGAGTTGTTATCGGCCCAGCGCGAGGTCGCCCTGATTCTCACACAGGATGTTGATTTCCAGACCATTCTCAGGAAAACGTTGGAGATAACCGCTCAACTGCCCGGGCTAATCTATACCGCCGGACAGACCGAAACCGAAGAGGTTACCATCTTCCTTAAGGACGAGATTAGCGGTCTGCTCGCGCCGCAGGCAATGCGCCTCAAAGACGGCAGTTGCATCTTTGAGGGCAAACTGGCCAACGCATCCATAGACCAGCGCAATATCAATGAAGCGCTGGAACACCAGCGACTGTTCTTCGCATCGGACGGCGAGATAATTTCCTTCGCCATCCCGCTCATTGCCGACCGCGACACGGTCGGTGTGCTCAGCATCAAGGCCAAAATCTCGCAGACCGGGGTTGAAGCCGAGCAACAGACCAAACACCTGCAGAACTCGTTGCTGGAATTCGCCCGGCTCATAGCGCTGGCCGTCAAGACCCCGCTCCTGTACAGCCGGATGATTACGGACTCGCTCACCGGACTGTTCAGCAAGCGCCACTTCTTCAACGAACTGCCGGTCTATTTTGAGATAGCCCGCCGGCACAACGACCCCTTTTCGTTGGTGATGATTGATATTGACCACTTCAAGCAGGTCAATGACACCTATGGCCATCTGACCGGCGACAGGGCGCTGAAAGAAGTGAGCGACATATTACGACAGACACTGCGCAAGACCTCAACCGCCTATCGTTACGGCGGCGAGGAGATTGCGGTGATACTGCCGCAGACTACCAAAAAGGACGCATTCATCTTTGCCGAGCGGGTCAGGAAAAAGATAGAGCAACACAAGTTTACTACCGAGTCCGATGAACGGCTAAAGGTCACCATCTCGCTGGGCATAGCGGAATATACGAAACAGGCGACGGACTATAAGGAAATCATCAGCCGGGCCGATGCGGCATTGTATCAGGCCAAACACAACGGCCGGAACCGGACGATAGTAGCCACGCCTGCCTGCCGCTAATGGCAGTGACTTAAGGGTAAAAAGAAAAGTCCCTCCTTGTGCCGATAATAATATATCGGTGCATTAAGAAAGGAGGGACTCAAATGAACAACCAATATATCTATATCCTGAACTCTTGCGAAAACGCATAAAACACCCTTTTTGTCATTGCGAGGTCGCCAAAGGCGACCGTGGCAATCTCGGTTTTATGCGGAAAAGACGGGGATTGCTTCGTCGCTACGCTCCTCGCAATGACACTTTG
>JACQXL010000192.1 GCA_016208805.1 Planctomycetota bacterium
GAAATATCCGTATAGAGGTTGATTTTATGCTCATCCGGCGGCTCCTGCATTGCTAATCCGTAAACGAGAGAAACATCCTTGAGCCCGTAGTCATCAATGGTTAACACTTTCAGCGGAATATTAGCCATCGGCGTGATATATTTGTATTCACTGGCCGGTTCAATCACCTTAATGACCGGCCCGGTATCCGGAATGGCCTTTATCGGATAGCGAATCGGCTCGGAGTTGGTAAGGGTGTTAAGAGCGGTCAAGTTTATCCTGTATGAACCGTCTGACAACACAGACAGACCCGCCCGTATTTGGGTAGGATTACCATCCGAATCATTTATTATGCCGATAGTCGGTGTAGAAACCGGCGGTGCAATCTCTATGCTTGCTTCTTTTAACTCAATATTAGCGATACCGACGAGATTGA
Source organism: Planctomycetota bacterium (assembly GCA_016208805.1). Classification (GTDB taxonomy): domain Bacteria; phylum Planctomycetota; class MHYJ01; order JACQXL01; family JACQXL01; genus JACQXL01. Next base: position 416 of record JACQXL010000192.1, read on the forward strand.
CCTTTGTGCCAATAGGCGCTTTGATATTGCCGCCTTCGGCCCCGCCATAAGTGGCGGGATCTCCACCGACCGGTTGGGCCGGCGGCGGTAATTTGGTATACAACGGATATTCGTAATAGAGGTATATTGTATCCAGGGCCGGCGGCGTCAGAACCTTAATGCTCACCCAATCGGTCTGGTCATCGCCGCCTTTGACATAGAACTTAAAATCATCGCGGACATTCTGGAAGTCAAACCTAAAGACATTCTTTTGCAGCGGTAGCATCAGTTCGGTCCGGTTCGTGTCCGGCGATTCGTAGTGAAGATATGCTTTAGATATGGAACCCTTTTTAGCGGAGGCAATAATCTCTACATCCTGCCCTCTGGCGGCAATATTATTGTGTGCATTTTTTACTTCTACGACCAGCATCACCCGCTTGGGCCAGCGGGCATTGCCGCCTAACAGTCGGTTGAACCAGATACTCGTGTATTCCTGATAAAATGCGGTATAGGACGCGCTAATTAAAATAACGGCAAAAGCAACTAAACCTGGTTTGATTACCCGATTAAACCTGACAATATCGGTAAATCTAACCTGCCGCGAAATCGCCTCAGTTTCGTCGGCCAGGTATTCTATTAATTCCGGCGAATTGAATCCGGTTGGCATTTCCCTGGACAACTGCAAGGTACTAATCAGCCGTTCCTGCAAAGCCGGGTATTTCTTCTCAAGTAAAACCGCCAGGTCATCGTCATTAATTCCGGCACTCAAAGGGCGAACAATATGACGGTAACTCAGGTAAGCCAGCAGTAATACTCCGAAATAGAAGAATGACAACCGCACCGTACGCGGCAAATCAGGAAGTGTCCAGTCTATTATAAAAGCCAACTCGGCAATGATAAAAGCAACAATAACCAGCCGGCAGATGCCCTTAAGAAGCCATATTAACTTTATTCTCAGTTTAACCTTCTGCAGGCGTAATATAATTTCCTGTGGCAATGTCATTGTTATAAACGGCGTGGGTTACTGTTTGATTTCAAACCTGTTAAGCGTCCAGTTATAAGTCAGTTTTTCCTTGTTGCAATACCACCACTCGCGGACCAGCAAAATAGATTCCTTGTTTTCTTCTACCGGAAGGGTCGGGTCGTAGTTGGCATTAACGTTCACCAGCCGTTTCAATAACCACCAGCCGGCCAGGCGGACGGCCAAACCTTCTTCCGGTTTATCCTTATCGCCGACATAGGATAATGCCTCAACCAATTTACTTACGGTTTCCTTATCGCCGATTGGCCCGTAGTTACGGGTAATCCATTTTCGGCCCAGCAGTTGCTCTTCCCATGATTGTGATACCCTGTGGAATTCGTCACCCGCACAGGTATAGAGTATCCGATATATCTTACATTCATACTCCTGGACAAGTTTCGGATTGCCTTTCTCGTGGTGCTGTTTAATAACATCAACCAATCCGCCGAAAAAGAACTCTATCTCGTCGGCGGATGGGTCAACCCCATCAAAGATAGCCAAGGCAGTCAGGATCTCATTTGCTTTTATCTCGCCTCTGTTCCAGAGTTCGCGACCGTTAAGGTATTTGCCTCTTTCCTTGAACTTCTTTGCGGCATCCTTGCGAACGCCCAAGGGTAAACCGGTCAGTTTCTCTTCCGCGGCAATGATTTCATCTTCCACCAGCGGATAGAATGAATCCTGGCAATACCGGTTGGTAGACGTTTTAAGAACGATATCAACGGCTAATCTAATCGGTTCGGTGGTTTTGTTGGTCAGGGTGTAAACGAAATACAAATAATTGTGCCGGCTATCCAGTTGGTCAACATAGGTGAAGTACCTGGGCGGCTGGTAATTCAGTTCTATCTCCCATCTCTTTTTAAGGGCGAATGTCCTCATTGCTTTCTCGTCAGTTTCGGCAAAGAGAGGCAACAGGAGAAACGAGACGGCCAGAATAGAAAATATGTGCCTGTAATTCATTTGTCTATATCCCTAATATGGGGGATGGTTGGTCCACCGCAAACATTACTCTTTGGTTAGCCCATCACTTTCCCCAACGGCTTCGTTCCATTCACCAGAGTTGTAGGTAGCATCCGACACTTGGCCTCCGAAATAAAGCACGTTAATCGCTTCCTGTTTTCGTGTTGGGTCGTGGTTCTTGGGCTTATCACAACCTATCGGGTCTGTCTCCTTGGTGGCATCGCTCACTTCATCACGCGGACCACGATAGGTGCTATTGCCTACCCTCGGCGACTCGTTAGTTAACGGGCAGATGAACAAATCGTGCTTCTTGGTTCCAAGGATTGAATTCTCAGGAGAAGGCACGGTCCGAAGCACTTCAAAGAACTCCATACCTGTGACCTTTGGATATCCTTTAAAATCCATTTCGTAGGTTGTCAACGCCTGATAAAGTCCGCGCAGGTTGTTCTTGCACTTGAGCATCTTGGCCTTTTTCCTTGCCCCGGCCAGTCCCGGTAACACCAACGTCGCCAATATTGATATGATGGCGATAACCACCAATAGTTCAATCAGTGTAAACCCCTTTTCCTTTGTCTGCCTCATACTTTTCACCTCCCTTCATTAGAGCCAGTTAGGACTACCGACCCGCAGGGGCGGTAGGACGTTACTGGCTCTTATGCCCAGCACATAAATAATTATGTGCTGGGTTCTTCGCTACCTTTCCGTCCCGACACTCCGTGTCGGGATTGGTGGACCTTCCATCCCCCATTATTATTAGTATATCGTCCTTTTGACGCTTGTCAAGAATATTTTAGTAAAATCCTGAACTCTTGCGAAATGGGAAATAAACCACCCAAAAAGTGTCATTCTGAGTCCC
>JACQXL010000009.1 GCA_016208805.1 Planctomycetota bacterium
GATCCATCCTCCCGAATTTCCAGTCCATCCGTAAGGAGTTGAGTAGGTTGGTAAAACATTAGCGTGCGAAGGGTGTTTCATATTGTGCCAATTTCCAGATTGATCCCTAATAAAAATAGTAAAGAAGTCATAGTTACTCTCAATATTGTACCATAGTTTAAAACTTAGAGTTGCTGAACCAAAACCTACCAAGTTAACATTTCTTCTGTCCATCCAAGTTTGCATGCCATTTTGATAAGTACTTGCCCCCCCATTATTTTCATCGGCACAATATCCACTCCAGGATCCACCATACGCTCTCTTGGTGTTGTCACCCCAATATGGTTTACCAGCCACTTCGGAGCCACAATACCACCAACTAGCAGGCCAAGTACCCTCAAAATTCTCGCTGAAAATAGTGGTGGGCGGAGGCACAGCCACGGTTACCCAGCCGTATGATGCAGTGGTAAATTCCTGCGAATCAGTGCAGGTATAAGCCGTGTTGACGTATGTCTCTGCGGCCCCGGCGTGATAGTATGTTCCGGCAGTTGTAGGCGTATATAGCCAGTTAGTAAAGGTAAATTGCGTACCGCCTGAAACACTACCGACACCGGTCGTATAATTCGGGCTACTATAATTGTAAGTGCGAGAGGTGTTGACATATATCTTGCCCTTACAGTTATAGGTAGGGTTGCCGGAAGGATTTACGACGGCGATTTGGTATCTGAGTGTCGTGCCTAAAGGAACAGACGTGCCACTGACTTCTGCCCCGGTCTTATTATCATATACCGTTAATTGCGAAACATAGGGTATATATCTATTCAAGGTGTAAGGGGTGCTCATATCGGCATACACCGTATATAGTCCAGTGCCCCAGTATTCGTAGACCCCAAAAGGACCTAATTGGTATGCCTCAAAATAATATTGACCGGCAGGTATAGTGTTAAAGGTCGCCACCCAGTTCGTGTCAGCATATATGGTGTTAAGAACTGACCATGATGTAGTATATCTTATCACCTTTATTGTGGTTGGCCATGGTCCGGGGTGGGTGGAGAGTCCCCTGACTGTTACCGAGATATTACCTGTAGGAGGTAGAGTTGTGAATGACAGGATGCTACCGTAGTCGGTGCCTGCCGAGTTAGAGGCAACGGCACGATAATAATATGGTGTACTGCCTGATAATCCGGTCAAATCTGCGTAAAATGCGCCTGTGGTAATCCTTGATTGCGGTGGTGTAACGTTGCCTAATGAGGATGTGGGACCCCACTGGAACCAGTCAGAGCAGGTGGTGCCGCCGGTTGCATTAAGCGTCCCGTTTAGCCGTGCGGAATTGGCGGTTATATTAGTAGCCGCATCGGTGGTAACGTCTGGTAGTCCTACCTGCGTGGTAAAATTCCACTGATACTGGCTTGATAGGTTGTTGCCAGCCAAATCCTTTGCCGCAGCGCTTACGACACAGGTATAAGTGGTGTTATAAGCGAGGTTACTGGCCGGGTTAAAGGTCATTGTATTACCGCTCCATGAAAATGTGCCTGCGACATTGGGCGAGATTGAGAAGGCGCTCTGTGTCGTAGATTGATTCATCGCCTTACTGAATGTTACTGAGATATTGTTGGACACTGGAACATTGGTTGACTTATTTGGAGGACTAACTGATGATACGGTAGGCGACGTTGTATCAGGCGCAGAAGCCGTGGTAAAACTCCAGACTACGCCTGGGGTCGTGCCAGTATCATTCTTTGAGTCAATTCTCCAGTAGTAAGGAGTGCTGTAAGAGAGTGCGCTCGGATTATAACTCGTACCGGCTTGATTGCCCTTAAATGTCCCCGGCGAGGTCGTGCCGAGATAGACATCGTAAGAGGTAGCGCCGCTGGCCGGGGCCCAACTCAACTCCTGGGTAATCGGAATATTAGTCGCTTTGTCAGTCGGGTTAGGGGAAGATACTTGGGCAGGTAACAAGTCGTAATATAACTTAATGACCTTAGCCGCGACGGCCACGGATTTAGCCGCGGTGTCGTGCCAGAGCGCCAGATGACACTCCGAGTTATTCATTGCTACACCAGGCGTTTGACCAATACCATAATAGCTTAGAACTTCATCATCAGTAAGAGGTATCAAACGTTTAGCGTCGGTCGTTTTGTCATCATATTTGGTACTCTTGAATAACACGCCCTTTTTTAGGATTTTAGTCCGCAGCGAATTATACAGATACTCATCGTGGCTGGTTGAAAAGTATATCGTAACTTTCAGGATAGGCGGGTCGGTTTTCTCTTCTTTGAAGACGGTGTCTTGACTAACATAGTTCTTTGCGGTGTGGTTTCTTAAGTAACTAATAGCCGATGGCAAATCTGATAGATTATCAATCTCGGTTAAGATGGGAACAGTAAATTGGACCTGGGTCCATCTCCATAGTCTTTGCGCAAGAGAAGGGTCACATATCTGACCTGCCCAAACTTCAAAATCATCTTTATCAGAATGGGGACTTAAATTATCGACTATATTTTGCACATCTATTAAAGCGTGAATGTCTTTTCTGGTATGCGATGGCACAGCCATATCTTCAATAAGGTGCAGGCAATGTCCTAATGACTTCCATTTTATTTCTGCGGATGCGGTTGGTGATAGCGCCGTAGTCCAGTTTCTGTTATTCTTGGTTGAGTTAGATGCCCATGTGTCGGCACCGGTAGCATCAGAAGAAATGAATAGTTGGCCATTAATACTTGGTAAAAAATGGTTTTCGGCACGGCGAGATAGAAGCCTATACCCCGTAGCGCTTTCTACTGCAAAGAATGTATGTTCATAAGTGCCATTCGCCTTAGCCCAAACATAATTATCTATAGGGCAGTTAGGACTAACAAAACCATAGCCGGCTGTTTCCGATCCCGTGCCGATTAGACCGTAATCTTCTTCTATGCTGCCTTGAATGAGCCATCTTTTTTGGTCAGGTGTCAGCGAGACGGAATAACGGTCATAAGCGTATTTAATCGCCTGGTCTGTCAGATAGGGGTGAGTAGTGTTATTGTTGTCTTTATTGTCTAATGCTTCTTGAATTGTTGGATTATAAAACCATCCAGTGCGATTGGTTTCAAATGCGTAGAGGATTAATGTCGACAAACCAAGAATTATTAATAGGCCGAATAAATATTTTTTCTTCATAATATTATTCTCCTTAAAAACCACTAATCAGCCATTTATCACCTGCTTTGCGCATAATGATTGTAATTATGCCGTAGTCGGGGTCGGCTGACTGGTATTCAATTTCGCAATAATTTTCGCCGTCAAAGACTATTTGAGCATTAGACAGGGCGTTAATGAATTCGGTTTTACCCTTTGTAGATAATGCGTTAATGCTATCTATAATTGTTTGCTTCTGGGTATCTGATGTGTATTGGAAGTTTGTTTCTACCGCCTTGGCTGTGTCGCCTGCTGAAATCAGAGAGGCGGTATCTTGCGCTGTTGTTACTACGGGCGGTAGCGCGCTACTGCCGATATCTTTTTTATCCTTCTTGCACAATCCGCCATAGCCGGTGACCATTATGACCATCACGAGCACAATAACAATCCATTTCATTTTACCCATAGACCACCTCCTTATTTTTACCCCGCATAAGTGCGGGACTGACTGCTGTCTTGCCACCAAGACACGAAGACACAAAACTTCGTAAGGGACCAAAAACCGTATTTCCCTTAGTGTCTTTGTGCTTTTGTGGTAAAGAATTAAAGAATTGTTTTCGTGGCGAAGCGTATCGCCCCTGTCTGCGTGCGTTCACGCACAGGCAGGCTACAACGCAGTGTCTATGCTGGTTTGCGGGCAAGGGGGGGGGGTAGATAATGACTAATTCCTAATGACGAATGACTAATGCCGCTGGCCGATTTCATATGCCTACAATATATGCTTTTATTTCCGGTTGTCAAGGAAAACATTATCTTTTATGTAAAAAATATTTATCCCGCTATCACTATAAATATTGACTGAAATAGAATAATTTAGTAGTTAAGCCCTATGCGGATATCAGGCAAGTTATTTATAGCCACGGCGCTGATTACTCTGAGTGTCATATCCTGTAGGTCCGTTGAGAGAGCCGCGGCCCCCAAACCAATCACACCCGATACCGACCCCGCTATAAGTAGCGGGATCTCCGCCGAGAAGTCTGCCGAAGAGGCCCTGGTCAATGGCGACTGGCCAAAGGCATATCAGGAATACCAGCGGTTACTATTAACGGATACCAAGAGCCCGTTGGCTGAATATTATTTCTATCGGCTATTACAGGTATCTGACTACGAGCCACAGATTATTTATCCAGAGGAACGAAGGACACAGATTAATCAACCTGAGCCACACCCGCCTGCGTCCCGACGGCCGTCGGGGCGGGCAGGGATTACACAGATTAAACCAACGGAGTTGATTGGTCAATTAATAGAGTCACCCGCTACCAACGAGAACCTGCGGGCGCTGGTATTATGGATTACGGCCCAGACCGGTATCAAGAAGGGTGAGATTGATAAAGCCGGCCAGACCGCGGCGCAACTCGGTTTCATCAACGATTATCTCTACATCGGCCCGTTTGAGAATGAGGAAGAGACCGGCTTCAATACTGTCTATGAAGTGGAGCAGGATTTAGTTGTCACCCTGAGCGAAGCGAAGGGTCTCCGAGATTCTTCGTCCCGCCAAGACGGGACTCAGAATGACACGGATGGTAAGCAGTTACAGAGATTGAATCTGGATAAAACCTATCCGGGCAAGGCCGGGCAGAATAAATGGTTCTCTCCCCCTATTAGCCCGGCCTGGGGCGTGGTTGACCTGTCCAACCTGTTCCGGCTCAAGGATGATGTCCTGGCTTATGCGCTTACATATATTAACTCACCAATAGAACAGATGGTTGCCTTCCGGCTGGGCTCGGACGGCGCGGTGAAACTCTGGCTCAATGACCAACTGCTCCTATCATCAGATACCTACCGGAGAATATCTTTAGACCAGAATATCGTCGGGGTTAAACTTAATGCCGGCTGGAACAAGGTTTTGCTCAAGACCTGCCAGAAGGCCGGACCGTGGCGGGTTATGCTCAGGGTCACAGATGCAGAATGTAAGCAAATTCCAAATCTCAAGCACCAAATTCCAAATAATGACCTAATCACCAAAACTTCCACAATGACCGAAACGGCAGTTGCACTGACCAACCGAGGTTTGATTGCTTACCTTGAGGATATCATCAAGGAAAACCCGGACGACATCGTTTCCTTGAAGCGTGCCGCATTTATATATGATGTCAAGAGCGTGCTGGATGAGAACGACCGCAAGGACCGTGATTATATCAAAAAGGCATTGGAGTTGGATTCTAATAACGTCCTGACGCACCTGGCCTTTTGCTGGGCCGAGCCGGACCGCAACAAGCGGATGGAATCTTACCGCAAATGTCTTGAGTTGGCGCCTAAATCACCGTTGGTATATTACGAATTATCACGCGCCTATACGACCGACCCGGCGTTCTTCAAGGGGCTGGACGCTCTGCGTGATTGGTGGGAATCTTTCAGCGAACAGATAGAAAGATGGCAAAGCGGCGAGGGTGATTCTGAATACGAGGGCGCTGACTACGAGAAAGAAATCAGAAAGGCGCAAAAGCATACCTTATCGCCAAAGCGGATGCCGTTCCCGGTAGAGAAGAAAGAGGTAGAATATCTTGGAAAGGCGCTGGAGTTGAAGCCCGATTGGGTCAAGGCAAAACTGGCGCTGGCCAGGGTTTACCAGCGCAAGGGCGGCGGGAGCCGTGGCGGCGGCGCCGGAAGTTATCGTTCCTACGATGATGGCATCTGGCTCAAGGAGACCCGCCGTATCTTCACGGAGGTACTGGCGGTCCTGCCGGATGTGGCTGAATTAAAGGAGTTGCTCTGGCAGGGCAAGGAGCATACGATTGACGAGGAGATAGAGTTCAACGAAGGGCTGCTCAAGACCGATTTCACCTATAAACCGGCCCGGACGCGGCTGGTTGGCTATTACCGCCAGAAGGGCAATTACCCGCGGGCGGCAGAGTTATGCAACCAGATGCTCCGGATAAACCCCTGGGATATTTCCGCCTATGAGACCCTGGCCAGAATTCAGCAGAGCCAGGATAACTTCGCTGCCTCGGCCGATGCCATTAAACAGGCATTGGGCATCTCGCCGGAGAATACCAAACTGCTCGGGCAACTGGCTAACTATTACCTTTACGGCGGCAAGGAAGACAAGGCCATTGCGGCATTGGAGACATCGCTCAAAATCAGGCCGCAACAGAAAGAGACCGAGAAACATCTCAAATACCTCAAGAGCAAGCAGAAGAAGGAAAAGGAGTTCTGGGAGGGCTACGAGGAAAACCTGACCGCTTACATAGAAAAGGCCAAGACGGCCGAGCCGGTGGAAGATGATAAGGAATCGGCCCGCTGGATACTCAATAACCAGATTATCCGGGTCAAGCCCAACGGCACATCATCCACCTTTGTCCAGCAGGTGGTCAGGATATTTGACGACCGCGGACGCAATTATTACCAATCAGTTTATGCCTTTCCGCAGGGACACGATTATTATCCCTCAACCAGGTCCGAGGTCAAACAGGCCAAGATTATCCGCAAGGACGGCACGGAGATAGAAGGCCAGTGGTATGAGAATTCATCCTATGCCTCGTTCCAGCGGCTTGAGGTGGATGACATCATCGTCTTTGAGTGCCAGATTGACGAGGTGGGCGAGGGGCGGTACAGGGATTACTTCGGCCTGATGTGTCCGCTCCAGAGCCGGGACGACCCGATTGAGACCGCCAAACTGACCCTGATTAGCCCAAAGGATAAACCGGTTTATTACCAGGCCATCAGATGCAAGAACGCCAAGCCCACTGAAATAGAAAAGGCGGAGCCCAGGGAAGGCGGAGTCCCGACCATGCCATGCCCGACAGCCATGCGGCATCGCGTGGGACATGGCGTGGCGGATGTCGGGAACAACCAAATTATCCGCATCTGGACGGAGCAGAATATCGGGCAGATAAAGGAAGAACCGTTCAGCCCGTCCGGTTATGAACTCTGGCCTTATGTCCATTTCTCCACATTCAAGACCTGGAACGAGGTGGCCGAGTGGATATGGGGGATTGCCAAGGACCAGTTTGAGACATCGCCGGAATTGAAAGAGGCGGCCAGGAAGGCCGTGGCGAATATTACCATCAATAAAGATAAGATTAAAGCGCTTTACCAAATGATGGTTAGTGATGTGCGGTATGAGCATCTGGCGCTGGAATCGCACTACTTCAAGCCGTTTAAGGCGGCCGATACCTTTAGCCGTAAATACGGCGATTGCAAGGATACCGCGGTTCTGATGGCCGCATTGCTCCAGGAAGTCGGCATTCCGGCCAACATCGTGCTGGTCCGGGCGATGCCGCAATATATGGGCGTGGTCAATACCGAATTGCCTTCTATGAAGATATTCAACCATATGATTGCCCATACCACGTTAGAAAATGATAAGGATTTCTTTATGGACGGCACGGCTCGCTATTGCGGCGTGGAGGAGTTCCCGTATATGGACCAGGGCGCGGTTGTCTTTGTTGTTAAGCCCGGACAGGACAGCAAATGTCTTGTCACGTCATATCAGTCGCCGGAGCAGAATCTGACGCATAGTAAACTGATTATAACTCTTGCTTCAGAGCGCGACGCTCTGATAGAAGAAAATACGCGCCTGACCGGCCAGAAGGCCCCGAATTACCGGCAGGGATTCCAGGAAGGCACCAAACAGAAACTGATTTACGAGCAGGCGTATAACCAATATTTCAAGGCCAGCACTGTGGAGGAACTTCTGTTCTCCGACCTTAAGGACTACAATAAACCGGTTGAGGTGAAGGCCAGGGTGCGGGTCAAGGAGTTCTTGAGACAGGAAGGGAATAAATTATTATTCAAACCGCTTCCGGTTGAGCCGAATATTTTTGGAATGGCGCTTTCAGACCTGACCCGGGCCGGCACGCGCCATTACGATATGGTGCTCTATTACCCGGAACAGGAGATAAGCGAGATTGCCTATAATCTGCCTGATGGTTATAAAGTCAAGAATATCCCCGGCAATATTTTACTGGAGAACGATTTCGCCGAATTCAGTATGACATTTAACCAGTCCGCGCCCGGTAAGATTGAGGTAAAGTGCAAGTTTACGCTTAAGGCCGTTCGGATTCCCAGGGACGGTTACGAGAAATTCCGCAATTTCTGCACCAATGTGCACAAGGCCTGGGAACAGGAGATTGTATTGGAGAAGAAGTAAGATGAAGAAGATAATTATTTTAGTTCTGGCGGCGCTGGGGATTTTGTATTGCGGTATAAGTATGGGCGAGGCCAAACGGGCCGCCCCCAAAGAAGTTGAACCGGTGGTTAATAAAGGCGTCAAATACACCGCGCCGCAGGATAAAATCGGATATGTCCAGGCCTGGAATGTTGAGGACGAGGAAATGCTCTGGGAGAAAAAGGTCTATGATGTAAAGATTGACCCAAAACTTGAAGAAGATGTCCAGCAGATACACATTACAAGTTTGAGCGTTAAGGACGACAAACTGATTGTAGTGAACGAGGCCAAGGAAAAATATGAGATTGACCTGAAGAATAAGGATGCACCGGTTAAATCCATCAAGGAGGAATCCCTTGTGGATATGCTCCACAAAGTGGCGGAAACGTATTACGATATTGAAGAACAGAGCGCGAGTCGGTTTTCCTGTTTTATCAAGATACCGGATATCGCTAAGGTGCAGGAGTTTCGGACCAAGTTTATTATGGAAAAGGTTGATTACGAGTATATCTGGGAGAAGCGCAAGCCGTTCACCGTCAAGGCCCGCGAGCTTCCCGGCTACTTCGGGCCGGAAGCCAAATGGGAGGCCGTCGTTTATGCCGGACTGATGGAAAAAGGGCTTCAGGAACTGGTCAAGGTGGCTTATCCGGTAAAAAACCTGCTTTCCGAGAAGTCCGACGATAAAAGCGAAGAACAAACAGAAAAATCATTGGACAGTATCGTTATTTGCATCAATAAGGAATACCAGTTAACTAAATTTGAAGTCAGTGATAATCAGGACCGGATGATTGCCACCATCCTGCCCATTAAACACCGGGATAAGAAATTATGGAACATCAGTAAATTGGATATTACCAAGCAGGATAAAAAGGGCGAGTTTATAGAGCGTACTATAATTACCTATATGTATGAATATACCAAGGGGATAATGCTCCCGAAACTGATTACGCTCAATGTGGTGGACAAGGGCGGTAAACTCGTGGCACGCCGCAACGAACCCAATCCGATTAATGTCCAGTTCACCAAATACGAGGTGGAGGTGAACAAATAAATGCAGATTTTAATCTGTGTCCATCTGCCACGTCATACCGACATGGTGTGATGTTTGTCTGTGGTTTTGTAGCCAGCTGCGGGCGCAATTTTCTTGACATTTCCATCCATTCCGCTATTCTACGGCGTTATGATAACGGTAGAAAACCTGACCAAACAATATGCCGGCGTGTCGGCCGTGGATGACATCTCTTTCAGCGTGGATAAGGGCGACATCCTTGGTTTTCTGGGCCCGAACGGCGCCGGCAAGACTACCACGATGCGGATGCTGACCTCATTTCTGGCGCCTACTTCAGGTAAGATAACCATTTCCGGCTATGATGCGGTCCGGCAGTCTCTTGATACCAGAAAACTTATCGGCTATCTGCCGGAAAATGCGCCTTCCTACCACGAAATGCGCGTTAAAGAATATCTTAAGTTCAGGGCAGCGCTAAAGAGAGTTGCCTCTGCCGACCTGAAAGCGAGGCTTGACGAAGTTCTTGAGGAATGTCGTATCAAGGATGTCGCCAACCGGATTATCGGGCAACTTTCCAAAGGTTACCGC
>JACQXL010000193.1 GCA_016208805.1 Planctomycetota bacterium
GACGAAGAATCTCGTCCCAAACCCTCATAAAATGCAGATTCTTCACTCCGCTACGCTCCGTTCAGAATGACAGAGGGGGCATTTCGCAAGAGTTCAGTTAAACGGTTGTTAGAGTTAAATAAATTATAGATTGCTTCGTCGCCCCTTGAAAGGGACTCCTCGCAATGACTGTTCCCGATAGCCATCGGGACGAGCGTCAGCGAAGCAATCTCTATCAGTATTCTTTATACTGCCTTCCGTATCTTTTATACGGACATCCGTATATTTAATACTGACTGCTGTATATTTTACGCAGACATCTGTATGTTTAATACGGATTACCGTATCATCTATACTACTATCCTTATTTTTAATACGGACATCCGTGTTTTTAATACTGCTATCCGTATCTTTTATGCGGACGTCAGTATTTACTATACTGCCATCTTTATAACTGTCAAGCATTTCTTGATTAGATTTAATGACTGAACTCTTGCGACCTGTCTGCCGTGCCGGGCACGGCACAGGCAGGAATGCCCCCTCTGTCATTGCGAGCGACCGTAGGGAGCGAAGCAATCTCATAAATTTGAGATTGCTTCGGTCGTTTCACTCCCTCGCAATGACACCTTTTGGGTGGTTTATTTCCCATTTCGCAAGAGTTCAGCAGTGTTAGTAGGCCACTTCCTTGGAGATGCCGCGTTTATCCTTAAGTATGTTGAGCCGTCCGGTCGGGGATATTACGGCCGAGATGCCGGTATTGGTCGCCCGAACGAATGCGCGCTTGGTCTCCACGGCCCGGAATGCCGAAATAGCCAGTATCTGCTCCAGTTCTGAACTGTCCTTGAACCAGCCGTCATTAGAGACATTGACGATGAAATCGGCGCCGTTCCTGACAAAGGCGCGGCTCAGTTCCGGGAAGATGCTTTCATAGCAAATCAGCACGCCAAAGCGGTGATTTCCCAGCGTGAACGGTTCAAAATTAGCGCCCGGCACTATCTCCGCGGCATAAGGCAGTCGGGTGAATGACAGGATGATATCCTCAATCCAGGGGAAGATGTTGCGTAACGGGATATACTCGCCCATCGGCACCAGATGGGCCTTGTCATAACGGCCGAGTATCTGTCCGGTTGGCCCGATATAATATGCGCTGTTGGCGGTATTGAGCGGAATATCAGCATCTGGTTTATTGAATGTGGCGCTGACCGCGCCAATCAGCATCGGGGTGCGGCAGGCCGCGGCCGTGCCGGTCAGCAATTCCATACTGACCGGATAGTCCGTCCGGATATAATACGGGAACATCGTCTCGGCCCAGATAATCATATCGGTTTTATTAGAGTTATTCTTGATAAGGTCGGCAGTTAAGTCTATGTGTTTCCGGTAAATTTCATACGGGTCATTCGGGTTAATCTTGAGACTTTGTTCTATGTTGCCCTGGACGATGCCGATGCTGGGACCGTCAGTTGTCTGAACTGACCCCAGCCGGATGTAACCGTAACCACAGATTACACAGATTACACCGATTGAACTGATTAATAATATCTTGTAACGCCGTTTCAGAATGATGGCCGTAATGGTCAGGTTGATAAATAGCACGAGAAACGATAGTCCATATACGCCGGTGATATCTGTTATCTGAATCAGGGTCAGCCATTTATACTGGCTATGCCCGGCGAAGAACCAGGGGAAGCCGGTGAACAGGAACGAGCGGACGTATTCCAGCACCACCCAGAGCATCGGCAGGAGTATCAACGCCGGGCGCAGACGGAAGGCGTAACGGATGATGACCGCAAATACCAGCCAGTAAAAGGCGAGGATAAAGGCAATCACGAATATGCCTAAGTAACTGACGTGCCGTATCCAGAAGGCGCCGATGATGAAGAACAGGAATCCGGCCAGGAAGGTGTGCAGAAACGATAGGCGCACTTTGTCCTGACGGCTGGCCAGGTCAATTACATATATAAACAACGGCACATAGGCGACCCAGGCCAGGAATCCCAAATCCGCCGGTGGGTAGGAGAGGTATATCAGAAGAGCAGAAAGATAAGGTAGTATATGGCGTATGTCTAATTTCATTAGGTTGCTACCGGACTACAGAGAGTCAATGACTAATGACGAAACCCGAATGACGAATGAATTTTTAAATGACTTAATGACTAATTTTCGTCATTTATGCATTGGGGCATTCTTTCGTCATTAGGATTTAGGCATTAGTCATTATTTAATCAGCATACATTCAACCATCTCGCCTTGCGGGATGGTCGTATTGGGCGGTACGATAATGAAACAATTGGCATCTTTGAGCGATACCAGGTCAGCCGAGCCGTGGCCGGCAATCGGTCGGACCGTCAACCCTGTTTCGGTCTGTTCCAGCCAGCCGGTGAGGTATTGTTGGCGTTCGTATGGTTTATTGATGGATTCGCTGATTCCGGCTTTGATAATCGGCCGTTTGGCCGCCGGGCAATTGGTGAATCCGACCAGTGCGGCCCGGATAAATACCTCAGTAATCACAAAGGTGGCTAACGGGTTGCCGGGCAGTCCGAAGATCAGGCAATGTTTATTTATTCCGAATGTGAACGGTTTGCCCGGCTTGATGGCGACTTTGTTAAAGATAATCTCCACGCCGGCCTTTTTAAGGGTGTCTTCAACGATATCATAATCGCCCACCGAGACGCCGCCGGTCAGGACAAGAAAGTCGTATTGCAATCCCTCGTTGACCTTGGCGGCTAATTTAGCCGGTTCGTCTTTGACCACGCCGAGTGAATGAGCATTGATGCCCATCTCGGCGAACTGGGCCATCAGCGAGTAGGTGTTGCTGTTGCGGATTTGGGCGGGCTGTGGTTTGGCCGTGATATCAACCAGTTCAGCACCGGTGGTCAGCACGGCCACGCGCGGATTCTGATAGACCGATATTTGGTGTTTGCCCACCGCGGCCAGCAGGCCTATTGCCGAGGCCGTGATTCTGGTGCCGGCGTTGATGACCTGCTGGCCGTCCTTGAGGTCTTCGGCTTTGTATGAGATATTCTCGCCGGTCCGGACGCCCTTGAGGCATTTGATGATGTTGTTGGTCAGCGGCTCGGTATTTTCTTTCATTATCACGGCATCGGCGCCGGACGGCACGACTGCGCCGGTCATTATCTTGATGGCCTTACCGGGTTTCAACTCGTAGTTGGCCTGCTGTCCGGCCGCAATCATGCCGATGACTTCAAGTTCCACCGGCGCTCGCTTGAGGTCTTCCGAGCGCACCGCATAGCCGTCCATCGCGGACTTGTCAAAGGGCGGCAGGTCTATATCGGAAAAGACATCCTCGGCGCAAACCCGCCCCAGCGCCGCAGATAATTCCGCCGTCTCTATCCGGCTGGGCGGCAGGCGATTGAGTATTTCGCTTAATGCCTGTTCTCCCGTAATCATTTGTGTTATTCGTCTATGAAAGCGGTTCGTGCTTTAAATCTTGATATTGTATTTCTTCACCTTATGCCTGAGCGACCTGAAGGTGATGCCGAGCATTTTGGCCGCTTCGGTCATATTGCCCTGTGCCGACCGGATGGCCTTAAGGATATAGATTTTTTCTATATGCTCCATCTTTTTGTCAAGGTTGGCCGTGCCCTGTAGCAAATCGCCGTCGGTGCCGGAGGACTCAACGGCCAGCGGCTCCAGCCGGAGGTTGAGGTCTTCTACGTGGATGGCGTTGCCCTGGCAGAGCGCCACGGCCCGCTGGACCGTATTTTCCAACTCGCGGACATTGCCGGGCCAGTGATACGTCAACAGCGCTTCCATTGCGTCCGGCGTGAATTCACTGACTTCTTTCTTCATCATCTTGTTGTATTTGGACAGGAAATGGCCGGCCAATAGCGGAATATCGTCCTTGCGGTCGCTCAACGGCGGCAGTTGGATGCTAATTACATTCAGCCGGTAAAAGAGGTCCTCACGAAACAGGCCCTTTTTGACCTGTTCATCAAGGTTGGTATTGGTGGCGGTGATGAAGCGGACATCCACCTTTTTATTCTCGGTTGCGCCGACCGGCTTGAAGTCCTTGGTTTCTATGACGCGCAGGAGTTTGACCTGGAGTTGGGGCGAGAGTTCGCTGACCTCGTCCAGGAAGAATGTGCCTTTATTGGCCACTTCTATCAGGCCTTTTTTATCGTAATAGGCATTGGTGAACGAGCCCTTGACGTGGCCGAAGAGTTCGCTTTCCAGGAGCGTCTCGGTGAATGCGCCGCAGTTGACCGTGATGAACGGTTCATACAGCCGCGAGGACTGGTAATGGAGTGTCCGGGCGACCAGTTCCTTGCCCGTGCCGCTTTCGCCTTGTATCAGTACGGTGCTGTCGGTCTGGGCCACCCGGCGTATCAACTCGTAGATGGACTTCATCTGCGGCGTGGAGCCGATAATCATTCTTAAGGGCAGGCCAATCTGGTATTTGTCCGGGTTTTCTTTGTTGGCGAACGAGTTAATAATTTGCCGGAACTGGATGGCTCTTTTGACGGTCGGTTTGATTTCGGTTTCGTTATCAAACGGCTTCTTGATGTAGTCGTACGCCCCCAGTCGCATCGCTTCCACGGCTACATCATAGGTTGAGAAGGCCGTAATCACGATGCTCAGTGTGGAAGGGTCCAACTCCTTGAATTTCTTTAACAGCGCCAGACCGTCCATATCCGGCATCCGGACATCCTGAATCACCAGGTCAAAAGGGTCATGGGCTAAAGCGGTCTGGAAGAGCAGAAGTCCATGTTTGCTTTCGGTTGAGGTGGTGACTTCGTAGCCCTCTTTCTTGAGAATAATTGAAAGCAGTTCGCAGATGCTTACCTCGTCGTCTATGATAAGTATTTTGCCGGTTTCGGTCTTGGCGTGGCCGGGCTGGCCACTGGCTGTTTTTGGTTCGGTTGACATAAGCGGCAGATTACACTGATTCCTCGGATGTGTCAATAAAAACTCATTTCGCATCAGGATAATCCCGGAAATATCTGATTATCTTGACAGCGGCAGGGCAGGCAAATATACTTCTGGAACGATAGCAACTGATATTTAACAAACTACAAACTGAAGGAGGGAGTTATGAAGAAGTTATTAACCGCTGGTTTGATAGCAGCCGCCCTGTCCGGTTTCTGCGGTTGCGGTTCCAAACCAGATACAATCAATCTCGGCGTGGCCGGTCCCCTGACCGGCGACCAGGCCAAGATGGGCACGGACGTGCTTAACGGCGTGACGTTGGCCGTTGAAGAATGGAACGCCAAAGGCGGCGTCCTGGGCAAGAAAATCGTCATCGTTCCCCGCGATGATATGGCACAGGAACAGCAGGCCCAATCGGTGGCCAAGGAACTGGCCGGCGAAGGCGTGGTCGGCGTGGTCGGCCATTTCAACAGCGGCTGCACCATCCCGGCTTCGGTCGTTTATCACGACTCCAATATCCCGATGATTACCCCGTCCTCTACCAACCCTTACGTGACGGACCGCAATTTCGCCAATATCTTCCGGGTTTGCGGCCGCGATGACCAGCAGGGCAAAGTGGCGGCTGATTTCGCCGTGGGCACCTTAAAGACCAAACGGGTGGCGATTCTGCACGATAAAACCCAATACGGCCAGGGCCTGGCCGACGAATTCAAGAAGGCGCTGGGCGCTAATGCCGAGGTGGTTTACTACGGCGGCTTCCCCAAAGAGGAACTCAATTTCAAGCCCATCATCAGCGCGGTCAAGGAAACCAATCCCGACCTGTGGTTCTTCGGCGGCATCTATAACCAGGCCGGCCCGATGGTGGTCCAGGCGCGCGAAGCCGGACTGACCGCCGTATTTATGAGCGGCGATGGCGTGATTGACCCGGTCTTCCTTAAAGTGGCCGGCGTATCAGCCGAGGGTTCGTACCTGACCTTCTCCCGCGACCCAGTTGAGGTCCCCACCGCCAAGACCTTCCTGGATAAATACCATAAACAATACGGCGAGCACGGTCCCTATTCCATCTATGCCTATGATGCGGCCAATATTATCCTGGCCGCCATCCAGGCCGCCGGCACCACCGACGGCGCCAAGGTGTCCGAGCAGATCAGGAAAACCGCCTATGACGGATCCATCGGCAAGGTCCAGTTTGACGCCAAGGGCGACCTGGCCAGCTCGTACTATATTATCTGGGTGGTCAAGGGCGGTAAATTCGTTGCCTACGAAAGTAAATAACACTGTTTCCCTGAAAAAGATTTATTCGACCAGACTATGCTGCAACACTTAGTCAACGGCTTGATTCAGGGCGGCATCTACGCGCTGATTGCCCTTGGCTACACCATGGTCTACGGCATACTCGGGATGATTAACTTTGCCCACGGCGAAATCTATATGATTGGCGCCTATCTGGGCATCATCTCGCTGGCCGTCCTGACCGCGCTTGGCGGGCCGATTGCCGGACTGCCCATCCTGTGCCTGTTCATCGCCCTGATTATCAGCCTGGTCTTTGCAGCCGGTTACGGATTCTCGGTGGAACGGGTGGCCTACCGCCGCCTGCGCAATGCTCCCGTCCTGTCCGCTCTCATCAGTGCCATCGGAATGTCCACCTTCCTGCAGAATTATATCATGATCGCCCAGGGCAAGGAAAACAAGGCCTTCCCGGCATTCTTCAAAGAACCGCTCATCAGCCATCCTTTCACCGTAGCCGGGGCCCGGATATCCCTGCTGGAAATTACTATCATTACCTCCTGCGTCCTGATTATGCTCGGCCTGCATCTGTTCATAAGCCGGACCCGGGTCGGACGGGCCATGCGTGCCACGGCCCAGGACAAGAAAATGGCCGCTCTGGTCGGCATTGACATCAACAGAATTATCT
>JACQXL010000010.1 GCA_016208805.1 Planctomycetota bacterium
TTCAGACCAAGAAGAATAACGGTCAGACTATAGTTAGTTACGCCGATGACGGCGAGAAATTCGGCGTCTGGGCGCACACATTCAAACATTGCTACGAGGAAAAATGGCTGGCCAACTTCTTTAAGACGCTCCAGGATGCCGGAAGCAACGGCTGGTTGAAAATCACCACCTTTTCTGAGGTGCTGGATAATGTCAAGCCGCGCGGCAAGGCCTATCTACCGGACTGCTCATACCGCGAAATGACCGAATGGGCACTGCCGGCCGAATATGCGATTGCCTATGAAGACACTATAAAACATTCTGACAAGTGCGCCCCGGCCGGATTCATTATCCAGCCGGGCGGATACTGGCGCAACTTCAGGGTTAAATACCCGGAGATAAATATAATGTATTCAAAGATGCTGGAAGTCAGCCGGAAAGTCGCCGCCCTGAAAGGCAAAGACAAGAAATTAGCCACCTCGGAATTATATAAGGGGCAAGGCAACTGCGCCTACTGGCACGGCATCTTCGGCGGCTTTTACCTGCCCCACCTCAGACACGCGATATATGAACACCTGATTGAAGCCGAGGCAATAACAGGCAAGATGCAAAGCATCATCGCTTCCGACTTTGACTGCGATGGCTACGATGAAATCAAATTATCAAATCAGGAACTTAATTGCTACCTAAAACCGTCTCAAGGCGGAACAATCTACGAGTTTGATATTGCAAAAAAACGATTCAACCCACTAGCGACATTAGGCCGCCGCCGTGAGGCATACCACCATAAAATATTAGAAGCACAGAGAACTGACTCAAACCAGACGTCGTCCATCCACGATTTGGTTGTCTCCAAAACCAAAGGACTGGAGAATCTTCTTTATTATGATAACTACCTCCGGCAATCGCTGATTGACCACTTTATCCCTAAAGATACCACGCTGGATAACTTTTCCAAATGCCATTACGAGGAACAGGGCGACTTTATTAGCGGTGAATATCAAGTCAAAAGTCGCAGCAAATCAGTTACCCTCTGGCGTGATGGAACCAGCAGGCAGGGGGAAAAGACATCACCGCTCCGCGTGGAAAAGACCGTATCGTTCTCTGGCAATCTCTCATTGCTGATAGAATATGCAATTACCAATATCGGCCAAGAACGGCTGACAACTGACTTTGCGCCGGAGTTTAATCTCTCAATGCTGGCCGGGAACGCTTATGACCGCTATTACTACGATAGTGCCCGTAAAAATATTGGGCCGCTGATTACTGTAGGCGAGGCAAAAGACCAGAAAATGTTCGGCATCAAGGACGAATACCAGAAGATAGATATCGGTTTTACCCTTGACAAGCCGGCTGATATATGGTTCTTTCCTGTCCAGACCGTGTCCCAGTCTGAGGGCGGGTTTGAATTGATATATCAATCGTCGGTGATTCTGCCCCGTTGGGAATTGAACCTTGAACCGGGCCGGAAGTGGCAGACGCAGATTATCAAGAAGGTCGTATTCTTATGAACCAACATATCCAGACCCGCCCGCTTGAACCGGACGGCAACTCGGTTTACCTGGACTACGGCCCCCAGTTACCGGAACGCTATTACCAGAATAAAATCGTGGCGCTGGTCAGAGACCCGGAATGCATCTTTGCCTATTGGGAACTTTCGGCCATTGACCAATTGCGGATTGCGGATTTCGGATTGCACAATTGCAAATGGATATTAAGAGTCAACAACCTGTCTACTAATACCCCTGAAGATATCTCTCTTAACACCCCTGCCGACCCGGATAATATCCCCGCCGATAAGGGCGGGACTCCGCTGCGGCTCCGCCAGGGCAATTGGTATCTCAAGGTCTATCCGGATACCCAATATCAGTTGGAAATAGGCATCTTCACTCCTGATGGTAAATATATCCCACTGGTAAAGTCAAATATCGTCACGACTCCGCGCAAGACGCGGGCCGGCGGCGTGGCCTCAATCAGCAGTTACCAAACCATTCCGACACTTTTGATACTGCTGGCAATGCTTATTTCATCCTGTGCCACGATTCCGACTCAACCAACAACCAAACCTGAAGCACAGACACTTTATACAGAAACTGGAGCGTGGATTGGGCTGGTCGGGAAGGACAGCATAAAAGGCATAGAAATTATTGATATCTATTTCAACTCACCCGCCCAGCAGGCCAGCGTAAAGAAAGGCGATATAATCGTAGGATGTAATAACCGGAAGACTACCAATACCCAAGAATTACTCGCGACACTCCAAACACAGAAACCGGATGATACTGTCAAAATAAAACTAACCCGGATTGAAGAACAGGTAACTGTAATATCAGGCACTGAAACGACCACCATAACATTGGATGAGTTCAACAAGAAATATCAAGACTTTATAGATAAAGGCAGCCCGCCTGACAAACTCACGTTCACCGCCGGCAAGAAAGAAGTCATCAAGGAATTGGATGTCAAACTTGCCACCGCGCCGAAGGTATTCAGAAAGGTTGCGCCTCCTTCAGAGCCGAAACCTGAGATGAGAGGCGAAAAGAAGGCCGGCTGGATGGGTATCTCTATGGAACCGGTCAAAGACCTGACCAAGTTCGGAGTGCAGAGTTCGGAGTTCGGTGGCCCACTGGGTCACCCTGTGGGTGGCTTAAAGATATCATCAGTCTCGCCGTCATCGCCGGCCGAAAAGGGCGGACTAAAGGTGCAGGACATCGTGCTCAAATACGATGGCAATGGCTTTGAGGGAGACGATAGCAAATACCGGGAAAAGATGGCCGACTATATCAAGGAGAAAGGCAGTGGCGCTGAGATAACCCTGACCGTCCTGCGGGTCATAGACGATGCAGTCATTACACCGCCCCAAAAGTCCGATGATATTATCAAAACGGTAGAAACCCGGATGACCACTCCTGACACCAAGACCGAAGACCCTGAACCCAATGACAAGATACACCCGGAACTTACATCTTATACCACCCCCATAGAGATTCTGGCACGCCAGATTATGACTGCCACCAACATCACCGATAAATCGGTGGAGATCCCGCCACTTATGGCGGGGTACGACGACCTGATTAAACGTTATACGGATGACCAAAAATGGGATGACGGGTTCCGCATCAGCGATATGCGCTATATGCACCGCGACCCGTTTAAGATACCAAAGATATGCGATGATTTTCTCTACGACCTTGTAACAAAACATCCCCCTTTAGATACAATTATACGTAGATTAGACGAACCAATCACAGATGACAATGTTGCACCTGTAGAGTTGGAAACCGGCATCTCATTAGAGGAACACTGCGACCAATTAGAGAAACTATTGGAAACTGCTGACAAATACCGCAGAGAGGCGTTTGCCGGACTGACCGAGGACGACTATAACTTCCTGCAGGACAATATCATCGGATTCACTGAGCGCTGGGTACGTGATTTCCATTTCTCAGAACCGGACGAGATTGCCAAACGCGGCGAGACGGATAAACGAGTCATCCAACTCTGCAGTTATGTCAATTACCAGAAACTCTTTACCGCAGGTGAAATTCTGGCGTATAGTCTCTCTCCAAATTACAATGATGGTCTCCAAAAGGATATTGAAGCGGCTGGCAAAGACAAAGAAGGAATCCTTTTCAGCAAAGATACGCCCTTCGGCAAGATAATCATCAGTGGCAAGGGTAATTCCAGGTATCTGGACCAGGCCGCAGCCAGTCCCGCACTTATGCGGGGCAATGCCGCCATAATTATTGACTTAGACGGAGATGATTTCTACGCCAACAGATTGGGGTCGTCCACCAAAAATCAACCGTTCTCTATCATTATTGATTACTCCGGCGATGACCGTTATTCCTCGTATGAAAACGGTTCTCAAGGAACCGGCATAATGGGCATAGGTATTCTTTTTGATATGGACGGCGATGACACTTACATCTGGATGGTAAAGATTCCTATAAAGGCCAAGAATTTGTGCAAGGTGCAGGACTATTTGGTATTGGTATTCTACTGTCATTGGATGGTGATGACATATATCAAGCCAACCAATTCTCGCAGGGCTTTGCCGGCCCAAAGGCCTTTGGATTACTATTGGATTTTAAAGGTAACGATTCATATTATGCGACCGGTAAATACCCGAGCGGTTATGGTGATACCGGCACATTTGACGGCTGGTCACAGGGTTGCGGCACGGGTTTCCGTTGTTATGCTGACTGGTCTATGTCCCGCTCCGGTGGTATTGGCATACTCATTGATGGTAACGGCAACGATACCTATGAAGCCGGCACATTCTCACAGGGCGGCGGTTACTTCTTCGGTTGGGGGATGCTCTATGATGGCGACGGCGATGATAAATACCTCGGCACCAGATACGCCCAGGGATTTGCGGCGCATTCGGCCATCGGATATTTCTTGGATGAAGGCGGCAACGACCAGTATAAAACCCTCTGGGGCGTCAATGCCGGTCTGTCATGGGACCTGACCGGCGTGGTATTCATAGACAAGGCCGGTGATGATGTCTATGATGCGGGCGGGTTCTCCAGGGGCGCATCGGCACATAACGGTTTCTGCCTGTTTATGGACTTGGGCGGCAAGGATATTTATAAAGATGAGGTAGCAAAGGTCGGTGGCAACTCCTATCACGGCGGTTCATCATTCTCCATATTCTTAGACCAGGGGCCAGAAGAAGACACTTACACTAAGCGACCCAATAACGCCATTGAAGTAGAAAAGGAATATTCCATCTTTATAGATACGGATAAAACTATAGACGACCTGATTAAGGACGACGCCTTTAAGACAATATTGAAGAATAAGATAGAAAACTCCAAAACCCCATAATTAACAAAGGGGTAGGAAGGGGGTGTCCCCCGGACGATAACCCTGGGGGGAGGTAAAAACAACCCGTGTTTAGGTGAATACAACTTGTATTTACTGAACTCTTGCGAAACGCTCCCTCTGTCATTCTGAACGGAGCGAAGCCCTTCGCTTACTGTTATTCTGAGCGAAGCGAAGAATCTACTTACGCTCAGGGTAAACTCCGTGAAGAATCTGCATTTTATGAGGGTTTGGGACGAGAGTCTTCGTCCCGACACTCCGTGTCGGGACTCAGAATGACCATGCCATGCCGCATGGCGTGGCACTTTTTGGGTGGTTTATTTCCCATTTCGCAAGAGTTCAGTATTTAGGTAAATATAACCCGTAGGGGAGTAAATATAACCTGTATTTAGGTAAATATGAATGGTTATCTGTCATTAATATTGCACGCCCATCTGCCGTATGTCCGGCACCCGGAGTACCCGGACTTTATGGAGGAAGACTGGCTCTTTGAGGCCATCACCGAGGTCTATCTGCCACTGTTTGATGTCTTTGAACGCTTGCATAATGAGAATATATCCTTCCGTTTGACTATCAACCTCTCCCCGACCCTGTGCGAGATGCTGACTGATGATTTACTCAAGGAACGCTACACCAACCACCTCAACCGGCTGGTAGAACTGGCCGAGAAAGAGACCATCAGAACCAAAGATACGCCTTTCAACAATACCGCCCTGATGTACCGTAACCGTTTCTACCGGGTCAGGGATTTATACAATAATTGCCAGAGGAATATCGTCTGTGCATTCAGGAAACTGCAAGATGCGGGTCGGCTGGAGATTATCACCTGCGGCGCAACGCACGGTTTCCTGCCGTTAATGGCTACCCCGCAAGCCGTGCGCGGGCAGGTCCAGACCGCGGTCAATAACTACAAGAAACACTTCGGCCGGCCGCCCCGGGGCATCTGGCTGCCCGAATGCGCTTACAAGCCGGGCGATGAAATAGAACTCAAAAAGGCCGGCCTACAATTCTTTATCATAGACAGCCACGGCATAGAGTATGCTCAACCCGCACCGGCGGCCGGGGTTTATCTGCCTATGGTCGTCAACGGCGTGGCCGCATTCGGACGCGACCCGGAATCATCACGACAGGTCTGGTCCGCCAAGGAAGGTTATCCGGGCGATATGGACTATCGTGAATTCTACCGAGATTTGGGATACGATGCGGATTACAACTATATCAAACCTTACCTGCATTCGGACGGCGTCCGCCGGAATGTCGGCATAAAATACCAGCGCATCACCGGCCAAGTGCCGCTCCATCTCAAAGAACCCTATAATTACCATAACGCCCTCAATAAAGTGGATAGCCACGCCGGCAACTTTATGTTCAACCGCCAGCAACAGATAAGGTATATTTTAGGGCAATCCGCAATTCACAATTCCCAATTCGCAATGCCTATCGTTGTGGCTCCTTATGACGCCGAACTCTTCGGCCACTGGTGGTTTGAAGGACCAGAATTCCTATATGCCCTGATAAAGAAGATTGCTACTCAACAAAGCGAGATTGGCCTGATTACGCCGTCAGAATATCTCAGTAAACACCAGTCGCAGATAGGCCAACCAACGCTCTCCAGTTGGGGCGATAAGGGGTATGCCGAGGTCTGGCTCAACGGCAAGAACGACTGGATATACCGCCATCTGCATAAGGCCGAAGAACGGATGATAGAGTTGGCGCGTTCATATCAGGGCTCCGGCGGAGCGGAGCGGAGTCCCGACGAACGTCGGGGCGGCACCGTCAAAGATGCGCTTAACCAGGCCGCCCGGGAACTCCTGCTCGCCCAGAGCAGCGACTGGCCGTTCCTGATGACCACCGGCCATTCCATATCATACGCCCAGAAACGGCTCAAGACCCATCTCACCCGATTTAACCAACTCTATGACCAGATTAAGAATAACCGCGTCAACGAAGAACACCTTAACCGGATAACGGCAGAGGATAACATATTCTCAGAAATAGATTATAAAGTATATCAATGAATATTCTGATTCTGTCCCGAAAGAAGACCTATTACTCCACCAAACGGTTAGTGGAAGAAGCAAAGAAACTGCATCATCAACCAACCATTCTTGACCCGCTGACTTGTCCGCTTTATGTAAAATTCCGCAATCCGCAATCCGCAATCCGCAATTACGATGTCGTCCTTCCCCGCATCGGCACCATCGGCCTGGAATACTCGCTGTTATTACTGGAGCAAGTCAGAATGCAGGCGGAGCCGCAGCGGAGTCCCGCTGCTTATAGCGGGGGCATAAAGGTGGTCAATTCCCCTGAAGCCATCGGGCTGGTCAAGAACAAATTCCACTGCCTGCAGGTATTGGCCAAGCGCCATCTGCCCGTGCCGCCGACCGCAATGGTCAGGGAACACACTAATATTGAAAAAGTAATCAAACAACTGGACGGATAGGCTCACAAGGCACCGGCGTGATGCTGGGTGTAAATATGTCCATTGTCAAATCCATCCTCAAAACCGCCTGGGCGCTGGATTACGATGCACTGATTCAGAAATATATTCAGACCACCGGACTAAAAGGACATAACGATATCAGGGTGCTGGTGGTCGGCGGCAAGGTTATCGCGGCTATCCGGCGTTACGCCAAAGGCAGTGAGTTCCGCTCCAATATCCACTGCGGCGCTAAGGCCGAAAATGTCAATCTACCCCGCTCTTATACACCCGTCATCCTCAAGGCAGTCAAAGTGACCGGGCTTGATATCGCCGGCGTTGATATCATAGAAACAGATAACGGACCTGTTATACTGGAAGTCAATGCCTCACCAGGATTTGAAGGCCTGGAAAAAGTCACCCGCCTCAACATCGCCCGCACTATTATCAACTTCACCGCCCATTGCTGACTATTCTTAACAACCACCGAAACTTTTCCATCCCTCAAGGGTTAATATATTTAGGAGATAAGTATGAAAGACTATAACGCGGAGCGTGAGCGGAGTCCCGATTATTTCAAATCGGATTTTACAAGCAAGTTCTGGCGGAAGGTATCGGCACAGGAAACTGCCAACGTTAGACCTGGCTCATTATTCGGATGGCTGACGCTCCGCCGGGCCGCGGTATTTGCCTCGGCCGCCGTGGTCCTTCTGGCCGTTATCCTGCTGCTGACCATCCCCTCGGAACCTAAACTTACCAGCTCGGCGGAGATCCCGCCACTTATGGCGGGGGATGAAATGGATATCGTCGCCAACCTGGAACTCCTGGAAAGCATCCAGGATGTCCGGGCAATAGAAATATCGGTGGAGATCCCGCTACTTATAGCGGGACTGGAACACATGGATTCGCCCGGCTCACCACAAGACGGTGAAACGGACTATCTGGCTGATATCATTGAACTGGCTTCGGCCGCTGATTAAATATGAAATATTTCCTGTTAGTAATAACCTTGCTGGCCTCAATGGCTGTAACAATCATTGCTGCGGAGCCACAAACCCGTACGGGCGACCTTAACGTCGGGAAAGAACAGCCGGATACCAGCAAATCCGGCAACGGCAAAACCGCCGTTGAAATGCCGCGGCTGGAGCGGGCCAAACAACTCCGGGAAAAATGGCAGAAACTTACTCCCGAGCAGAAGGAAACGGCCAAGACCCTCTACCGCAAATACCAGAAACTCCCGCCGGAAGACAAGCAGAAAGTCCAGGAGGCCTATAAGAAGTTCCGCAAATTACCACCCGAGAAACAGGCCGCCTTAAAAGAGAAATTCCAGAATATGTCACCGGAAAAGAAACAGG
>JACQXL010000225.1 GCA_016208805.1 Planctomycetota bacterium
AATCCCGACACTGCGTGTCGGGACTACCAAAAGGGGGCGGTAGACAACGACCTTTTGGCGCCATAAGGGCGCCATCTGGAAGGCGTGGCGCCGAAACGCCATGGCGCCAGAGGCGCCACTTCGGCGCCAATGGTCGTTGACCTGTCTGCCGTCCCGAAGGCCTTCGGGACAGGCAGGCTAACCCTTTTTTGACCACTCTTTTATGTGGGGCTGTACTAAGTACACTGATTTAACGGATTAAACCGGATATATAATCCGTTAGATCTGTTTAATCCGTTTACTACACTTTCTCAAATTCATCTTTTCCTGCCCCGCAGGTCGGGCAGACCCAGTTATCAGGCAGGCTTTCAAATGATGTACCCGGCGCAATGTTGTTATCCGGGTCGCCCGCGGCCGGGTCATAGACATAGCCGCAGACTTTGCACTGCCACTTATCCATAAGTTACTTTCACAGGTGTTAATAAAATATTATAAAAATCGTGCCCCGCCATAAGCGGCGGGATCTCCACCGACAAATCTGCGTCCCGTTTACGGTCCGATATGCACTGCCCTATCCATCTGGTAAACCGTTTTCACTCCCTTTATCCGACCGCCCTGCTCAATTAATTCCAGTTCGTTCTTGAGCAGATGGTAGTGGCTGTTTTCCACTTTAGACAGGTATTTCAGGAGCAGACTGCCCTGGGTATCGTTTATCCGGCCGGCCAGCGTCCGGTAGAATTTTGATGCCGCTTCTTCGGACTTCATCGCCGCCCTCAGGAGCGTGGAAACGGTTATCCTGCCCTTTTGCGGGATGACCGGTTTGGGCACGGCCGACACAAATGGCGTTGAGACGCTGATGCCCGGGAACTTCTGGTGATAATAGTCGGTCAGTATAGACTGGTGTTTTTCCTCCTCGCCGATAAGGAACCCCAATTTATCCTTTAGCGATGGGCTTTGCACGACGCGCCTTATCTTCTGGTAATACCTGGCCGCTTCTATCTCAGATTGAATCGCAATTCCCAGCACGGCGATGGTGGTTAATCCCTTCGGTAACTTTATCATAATATTTTCGCCAGTTTACATTCCGAGCATTTCCATTTTGGCATGCTGCTTTGATATCATATCTTGCCAATGATGTCAAGCAATAATTTACCACGAAGACACCAAGAACACGAAACCTCCGGTTTATCTTTGTGACCTTTGTGCCTTTGTGGTTAGTTTACTTCCCGCTGATACCGGCCGAGACGATGAAGGCCATCACTTCCGAGCCGGGTTTATCTATGGGCGTGACCTGGTTTTTCGGGACGATAATCAGGTTGCCGGCAAAGTTATACGCCTGAGGCACATAAACCGCCACGTCGCCGGCAAGTCCCAGGGATGAAAGGTCGTCCCTGGTGATAAAGCAAAGAACCCTGACATTAGATTGAGGCAATAAAGCCACCAGCACCGGCCTATCAAATATCTTCTTCTTACCCGTAAATGCGCCAATAAGGTCTTTGACGGACGAATAGACCAACTTAATGAACGGCACCCGGCTGAAAGCGCTGTCAACCAAATGTAACAGCCCTTTGCTGAATATCCTTGAGACCAGAAACCCGACAAAGGTAATAATCACCAACGTGGCCACAAACCCAACGCCGGGTATGGGAATATGCAACAAACCGTCTATCCAATTAAGTATAATGTAAACAATCCAGAGCGTTGCCGCAATCGGCGCCAGGAACAGTAACCCTTGGATAAAATATGAAAGTAATCGCTTCATAGTATCCCTTAACCGCAGACCCGCCTGCGCCGACCTGTCTGCGTCCCGATGTTCTTCGGGACAGGCAGGGGCTTCGGCGGGCAGGGACGCAGAGGAAAATGTCATTCCCGCGAAAGCGGGAATCCAGGTTACCTCAGAGATGTTCTGGATTCCTGCCTGCGCAGGAATGACGTCTCTCAGCGCCCCCGCCTGCGTCCCGACGGCCGTCGGGGCGGGCAGGTCTGCGGTGAATTCGTGGCTCACCTCGTGAAACTCACCGCCGGACATCACCTCAGTAAATCATACCCGCTGGAACGGTGGATGACCGAGTAAACCTTAAGCACCAGTTGGGATGGATACAACCAATATAAAATACGCCAGTCACCCTCTCGCCTTTTACAAAGACCCCGTAGATGCGACGGCAGGTTTGAAAGTCTATGGTGTGTGATTTTATCGGCATTTGCAGATAACCACTCTATTTTGCCTGCAATCCTTCGTTTGGTAGGTTCATCTAATCTGACTAATTCCTTGAGGGCATCGGGCGAGATTTCTATTCTAAACATAGTTTCTTCTTCGCCTTATCCCAAGGAATGAATTTACCGCGCAGGTCATCTTTTCTTGCCCGATTCATCTTCTTCAGAAATCTCTTATCTTGTGAAAGCAACCAATCTTCCAACTCGTGCTCTATTTCTATGAATCTCTGAACTATACGTAGCGGCATCTTAACAGTATTCTGATTTGCCATTTTTAATATCTCCTTCCACCTGTCTGCGTCCCGATTATCGGGACAGGCAGATTTGTGCTATAATAACAAAACTATAAACGGTGTCAAGCAGAAAAAATCTATCGGTTCAATCTGTTCAATCCGCTTACTATGGCTTGCTAAAACTCACGGCCATACCCATCCCGCCGGACATACACAGTGTGGCCAGTCCCTTTTTGGCATTACGTTTGGTCATCTCGTGCAGGAGTGTTACCACGATGCGTGCGCCGGTGGAGCCAATCGGATGCCCCAGCGCAATTGCCCCGCCGTTGACATTGATGCGCGCCATCGGCAGTTTCAGTTCACGGTCTGCGGCAATCACCTGTGCGGCGAACGCCTCGTTGAGTTCTATGATGTCAAAGTCAGCCAGTTTCGCCCCGGTCTTCTTCTCCAACTTCTTAATCGCCGGCACGGGCGCGATGCCCATATAGCCAGGGTCAACACCGGCCGTGGCATATCCGGAAATATAGGCCAGCGGTTTATAGCCGAGTTCCTGCGCTTTCTGCTCGGACATCACCAGCACCCCAGCGGCGCTGTCCGCTATCCCGCAGGAGTTGCCCGGATGGACCGTGCCGCCCTTTTTGAACACGCTCTGGAGTTTGGCTAACGATTCCAGCGTCACGCCATCGCGCGGGTTTTCGTCTTCGGAGATGATCTGTTCCTTACCGCGCGAGTCTTTGACCGTGACCGGTATCATTTCATCGGTGAACCGGCCGGACTTGCGCGCCTGCTCGCATTTGTTCTGGCTGGCTACGACAAACTCGTCCTGCTCCTGGCGTGGTATATCATATTTGGCAACAAGATTCTCGGCCGTCTCCCCCATCACCAGATTGCACAACGGGCACATCAACCCGTCGTGATACATCCCGTCCAGCACCTTGGCGTGGCCAAGCCGGTAACCCACCCGGAACTTATCCAGCATAAACGGCACCCGGCTCATATTCTCCGTGCCGCCGGCTATGATGATATCGGCATCGCCCAGTATGATTGACTGGTAGGCAAGGATAATGGATTTCAGCCCGGAGCCGCAGGCCTTGTTGACGGTGAAGGCCGGACTCTCCTGCGGGATACCGGAAAAGAAACCAATCTGCCGGGCCGGGTTGGGCCGGTTGCCGGCCTGGCGGGCGTTGCCGAAGATAACCTCATCCACCAGTTTCGGCTCTAACTTTGATTCAGCCAGCACGGCTTTAACCGCGGCCACGCCCAAATCAACGGCCGTGGTATCGGCAAATGCGCCCAGAAACTTGCCGATGGGTGTCCGCTTGGCGTGAGTGATGACGACTTTCATATAATTGCGAATTGCGAATTTTGAATTGGGAATTTATCACGCCCCAATCCGCAATCCGCAATCCGAAATCCGCAATTTACGACCCCAGCACATCCCGATACCCGGATATATCCATAAACCCGTGTCCGGAGATATTGAATGCGATGGTCTTGGCCTTACCTTCCTCTTTACATTTAATTGCCTCGTCAATGGCCGCGGCGACGCTGTAGGCCGATTCGGCCGCGGGCAGGAAGCCCTCATTCTGAATAAACAACTTGGCCTTGGCAAAAACATCCTTCTCATCGGCCGGATAAGCAACGGTGTCAATATAGCCCTTATAGCGCAACAGACTCAGAATCGGCGATGCGCCGTGGTAGCGCAGACCGTCGCCCTTGATGGGCGCCATCTTGGCCTGATGTCCGAGCGTGTACATTTTAAGAAGCGGCGTCATCTCGCCGTGGTCGGCAAAGTCGTATTTATATTCGCCCTGCAGGTTGGGCGCAGATTGGCTCTGGGCCGCGATGAACTTTATCTTCTTGTAATTGCCGGAAATAGTCGGCTTGCCCTTCTCACCCATCAGGACATCACCTAAGAACGGAATAGCAAACCCGCCGAAGTTTGAGCCGCCGCCTAAACAGGAAATCACTACATCCGGATAGTCGTCAAATAACGCAAACTGTTTCTGGGTCTCTAAGCC
Source organism: Planctomycetota bacterium (assembly GCA_016208805.1). Taxonomy (GTDB): domain Bacteria; phylum Planctomycetota; class MHYJ01; order JACQXL01; family JACQXL01; genus JACQXL01. The sequence continues at coordinate 4,448 of JACQXL010000225.1, forward strand.
GATGATGGTCTGGTGCATCAGGACATGGTTCAGGACCGAGCCGAGGCAATAGACCGTATCAGAAGAATTCTTTATGGCATCCTCAAGTCCTTCGGTGATGGCGATACCGAGCGAGCCGGGATGCTTTTTATCCTTGCTGTAGAGTGATTTGCCGAACTCAGTCTTGGGGCTGGGCGAAGCATAAACCTCGGCGCCCAACAGTTCCATATATGACTTGCGGTCCGGTTTCCAGTCGTGCACGGCGCGCACCCAGTAAACCGTGCATTTCAGCCCGGTCAGGGCCGTGGCATAAGCCAGAGCGGTGCCCCACTGCCCGGCGCCGGTCTCGGTCGTGACCCGTCTGTAGCCCTCTTTCTTGGCATAGTAGCACTGGGCCAGCGCGGTATTGACCTTATGACTGCCGGTCGGGCTGAAGAACTCGCTCTTGTAATACATCCGGGCCGGCGTATCCAGCGCCTTTTCCAGATTAGTTGCCCTGAATAACGGCCGGGGCCGGCCGGCCTTCTGGAATAGTTCCTGGATACCGTCCGGGATATCTATCCATTGCGCGGTTGACATCTCTTGGCCCAAGCATTCCTTGACCAGCATCTTGGGCAGGTTGGCCAGGCGGGATTCGCCCTTTGGGGGGTCCATAGGCGGCGGCAGAGGTTCTGGCAGGTCGGGAATAATATTATACCAACGTTCCGGAATCTCGTTCACTCCAATATTCGCCTGCCTCAGTTGTCGTTTCACATTCGCCATTGCTTTCCTCACTTTCTATTTTTTGATTTACTACACCGAAATCATCCACTTGCTATCTTTCGTCAGCGTCTTATTAATATCGGCAATTTCCCTTTCAAATCCCGGGCGGCCGAGCAGTCCGAAGGTGGCGCGCTTGCCGGCCTCCACGCCCGGCTGGTTGTAGGGATTGACCTTGTATAACTTGCCGGCGTAGGCGGTGACCAGTTCCAGGAAATATAACAGCCCGCCAACTGTTTCCGGCGTAATCGCATCCAGTTTAATGGTATAATTCGGCCGCTGGTTCTTGACCAGCGCATATTCGGTCGCCCGCTTTTCTACATTCATCAGTTCGGCCAACGAATGCCCGCCCAGGAAATCATCTTCCTTCTGTTTGGGAATTGATATTTTACCAGCGAACTTGCCCACTTCAATAAAAATAACCAATTTATTATTCGGGCCTTCGTTATAAAGTTGTATCTGCGAATGCTGGTCGGTCGTGCCCAGGACATCCAGAACCGTCGGACCGACATTCACCTCGTTCCGGCTTGTATCAAACCGCTTGCCCAGACTCTCCGGGTATAACTGGCGGAACCATTCAGCCACGCCTTTCAACTGATGGGCATACGGCATCAGCACCAGGATGTTCTTGTTCTTCTTGATATCATAAAGATAATTCACCAGCGCGGCCAAAAAGGCCGGGTTCTGGGATACGGGCAGTGGCTTCAGCGCTTTATCCACCGTCGCCGCGCCCTTGAGCAACGCCTTAATGTCAATTCCGGTGCAGGCGGCCGGCAACAGCCCGACCGGACTCAAAACCGAATAACGTCCTTCCACACCGGCCGGAGTCTCAAACGAGGTCAACCCTTCTTTATGGGCGGTCTGACGGAGAAATCCATTATCCTTATCGGTGGTGATAATCAGATGCTCTTTATACTTCTTGCCGAACTTCTTCTTTAACAGGTTGAGGACGAGCAGATGACATTGAGGAGAGCGGCGGTTTCGGTCGGGTCAACATTATCAAGGACGAATAAGCGCGGCAGACCCTTTCGGGCGCGTGGCGTCAGCAGGTTGTAAAAGGGCGGATGGAGAGCGGTGTGCAGGGCGCTGGCGCCCAGGGCCGAGCCGCCGATGCCCAGCACTATGAAATCTTCATACGAATGCGCCTTCTGCTTTGCGGCCTTTTCTATTACTGAAATATTCTCATACGGCAGATTCAGGAACGGATGTTTTCCTTCTGTGCGCTCGCTGTTGACCGAGACCGGCACATAACTGGTTGATGAAACGAACTCGTCAATATCATCCGGGCGCAGGCCGTGAATCGGTCCGAGCGTGTTGGATATAATATTATTAAAGTCTATTGTGAACATTTTTGGTCTTCTGAGCCGAAACTATCCGGTCAACCCGGAACTGTCGCTCCTCGGACGCATTATGGCAGTAGGCCGCGATATAGCACCTGCCCCGGAACGAATACATATTAAACGGGCTGATGACCCGCTGTGACACCTCGCCGCTGCTGTTGCGGTATTCTATCTCCAGGTCAAATCCCTGCTCCACGGCCTGGCGCACGACGATTTTATCCGGCGGCAGCTCTATCTCGCCGAATACAAAATCCCTGAACTTCAATCCCTGGTTGGGATAATTGGCGATATCAATCGGGGTCATCTGGTCAGGCAGTTTAGCCCGGCAAATCCGGAAAAGACCGGCCACGGCCACGGCATCGGCCAGCGCCCGGTGATAGCCCGATTGGGCTAAGTTAAAATGCTTGCCCAGAGTCGGCAGTTTATAATTTGCCATCCCGGGCAGGACGGTCCGGGCCAACTCGCAGGTATCTATCAGCAGGTTGGCCGGCACTTTCAATTTATGGAGCGCCACGGAGGCCATAATGAAACCGGCATCAAACGAGGCCGAATGGGCCAACATAATATCGTCGCCGATAAATTTGAGGAACAGTTCCAGGGCATCGCGCTCGGCCGGCGCATTGAGCACCATCTGGTCGGTGATGCCGTGGATGGCGATGACCTCTTGCGGAATGGGGACGCCGGGATTGACCAACGTCTGGAACTCCTCCGTAATCTTATCGTTATCAAACCGGACCGCGCCGATTTCCACTATCTTATCCTTAATCGGATAAAGCCCGGTCGTTTCAAGGTCAAAGGCGATTGTCTGCATATTCCCAGATAGGATAATACCGGATGAGAGGTTTGGCAATAAATAGTCGCATAAATTCCGGCCATATCCACTCCCGGTCTCACCGCAAAAGTGCAAAGGTATAATAGTTCATAGTAAGTTCAAGCAAGTTTATGTGATTATTTCGTCCTCCTTCTGATGTGGACTACTCGCAATGACAAGAATCGGACAAAATATTTAATTTATCGCCACAAATATTTGACTTATTGTTTATTATAAATAAAATGGGTAAACAGGTGCTATGATGAAAAAGATTATACCGAACGGGTTATCCGCAAGTCAATTAACAGGACTGGTAAAAAAACACGGCTCTCCCCTATTCGTCATCAGCCGATCAAAACTGGCCAGTAATATACGGCGCTTCAGGTCTCTACTTCCCCGGGTTGAGCCGTTCTATGCGGTCAAGGCCAACCCGCATCCGGAAATCCTCAAAGTTTTCCATAAAGAGAAATCCGGATTTGATATCGCATCACAGGGCGAGATGGAAACACTGCGCACGCTCGGCGTCCCGACCGAGCGGATGATTTTCGCCAACACGGTTAAGAAATCGGATGTGCTCAAGTTCGCCTGCGTCAACAAGATTAACCTGATGACCTTTGACTCGGAATACGAGTTGGACAAGATAGCCGAGTATGCGCCCGGCTCAAGGGTCGTCGTCCGCATCAAGGTGACCAATGTCGGCTCGGTCGTGGAACTCTCGGTCAAGTTCGGCACCGAGCCAGCCGATGCGATACCGCTTCTTATCAAGGCGCACCGGCTGGGCTTGAAACCGGCCGGCGTGAGTTTCCACGTCGGCTCGCAGTGCCTCCAGGCGGAAAACTACATTGAGGCATTGGAAGTGGCATCCATCATCTTCCGCGATGCCCGGCTCAAACAACTGCCGCTGGAACTGCTGGACATCGGCGGCGGGTTCCCCATCAGCCATTATAACCACGAGAAGGACTATTTCTCCGAAATGGCGCCAATGATAAACCGGGAAATCAACCGTCTGATTGAACCGCATATCCGAATCATCGCCGAACCGGGTCGTTCACTGGTCGGCCCGGCCTGCACCCTGGTGCTGCGGGTCATCGGCAAATCCATCCGGGCCAATAAGCACTGGTATTATTTAGACGACGGTATCTACGGAACGCTTTCCGGTCTGCTCTTTGACCATTGCAAATATCAATATAATGTTCTGCGCAAAGGCCGGACGCAGATTTCAACACTGGCCGGCCCGACCTGCGACGGGCTGGATGTAATATCGTTTACCGAGGAGTTGCCTGAGTTGGAACTAAACGACCTCGTCTATATAAATAATATCGGCGCTTATAGTCTGGCGCACGCAACCAATTTTAACAGTCTGCCCAAGGCCAAGGTCGTCGCGGTGGATTAGCCAAGGAAAGGAGTAACAGGTTATGAAAAGAGACCATCGGATACGCGAGGATTTATCAGATTTGCCGGATTGGATGAAGCAGAAACAATGTCCGCATAAGGCCAAATATTTATCCGGCAAGCCCATTTGCCCTAAGGGCATCACCGGCAAGGAAACTATTTCCGAAGTAATGGAGGAAACATTCATGGCCTATAATGCGGCGCGGTTGAAAGAGGGTTGCCGGCTGTTTACGGAGAAGATGCTCGCACCTGATGTGGTGGTCGGGATGAGTTTGGCCGGTGCGCTGACGCCGGCCGGCCTGGGCAGCGCCGCGGTTATCCCCCTGATTAACGCCGGCTTTGTGGACTGGATTGTTTCCACCGGCGCCAATATGTATCACGACCTGCATTTCGCACTCGGCAAGATGCCGCACGTCGGGACCCATCTGGCCGATGATGCGGATTTACGCAAGAACGATATCGTGCGTATTTACGATATCTTCCTGGATTATTCGGATAACCTGATGTACACGGATGAAAATCTTCGGCAGATATTCCGGCGGCCGGAATTCCAGAAAGAGATGGGTACGGCCGAGTTTTACCATCTGCTCGGTAGGTTTGTGGACGTGTGGGAGAAGGAAAACGGGTTGAAGAATGTTTCGGTGCTGGCCGCGGCCTACCGGGCCGGCGTGCCGGTTTACACCAGTTCGCCCGGTGATTCCACGATTGGTATGAATATTGCCGGCGTGGAACTGGAAGGCAACAAATTGCGGATTAACCCCTCGGTTGACGTCAACGAAACCACCGCTATCGTGTTACAAGCCAAGCGTTCCGGCGGTAAATCGGCCGTATTCCTGGTCGGCGGCGGCAGCCCCAAGAACTTTATGCTCCAGACCGAGCCGCAGATACAGGAAGTCCTGCGCATCAAGGAAATGGGGCACGATTACTTTGTCCAGATAACTAATGCCCGGCCGGATACGGGCGGGCTTTCCGTCGCCACGCCGCACGAGGCGGTCAGTTGGGGCAAGATTGACCCGGATAAGTTGCCGGATGCAATCGTGTGCTATTTGGATGTCACCGTGGCCTTGCCGCTGGTGACGCACTATGCAATGGCAAACCATAAGAAGCGGAACCTGAAGCGGCTCTATTCCAGGCGCGAGGAATATTTGCAGAATCTGGTGCGCGAGTATTTTACGCACAACAAGCATTTGACGCCGCCTGATGCCCAATCCCAGACGTGCGAGAAACGGCCGTCAAAGAATAAGGTGACGGCGAAATTATAACCGGGGCCGCGGTTAACGGCGTTTGAGTTGCCGCTCATCACTGGCGGTCAACTTCCAGCAGCCGCGTGCCCGGCGACGGTTTAGGACCTTGCGCCCGCCTATGGTTTTCATCTTTGCCCGAAAACCGTGCTTACGACGACGGCATACCTTGGATGGTTTGTAGGTTAGACCCATATATTATTTCCTTTCTAATCGCCAAGAGTTTCTAAATGGGCGAGAGAGGACTCGAACCTCCACCCTTTTGGGATAAGATCCTAAATCTTACGCGTCTGCCAATTCCGCCACTCGCCCTTGCGGAAAGAAGTTTGAGGGAAACCACAAGAGAGGGTTTTCCTCAAATGTATCCATTTCCTTTCTATATGGTACCGAAATACGCCCAGGAGGAATCGAACATCCAACCTTCGGATTAGAAATCCGGTGCTCTTTCTCTCATCCCACCGTGATTTTTCGTTCTAACTTCCTACCATTAAAGGAGTTGTATCAAATGACCGTTTTGGTCGCTTTTCAGGATTTTGAGAATGTGTCCAAAAAGTGTCCATAGTTTTACGGCAAAGACGCTCAACCGCCTCCTTTTTGTGCGACTCAGCCAGATGGGCATACCTGAAAACCATCTTCACGCTCTTGTGCCCCAACAGCTGTCTGAGCGTCACCAAGTCAACGCCCCTCATCACACACCAAGAAGCGAAGGTGTGCCGCAGGTCGTGAAACTTGAAATCTTTTATCCCGGCTTTCTTAACCGCGTTGTTAAAAGCCGTCTTAACCGAGCCTAACGGTTTTGCTCCTTTCCACCTTGTCCCCTCGCCCGGCCGGCGACGGTTAATCCTCAAAACATATGGGTCACTGATACTTTTGGGAATGTGTGCGATAACGTCCCTTAGAACGCTGTTAATGGGAATCTCCCTGGAGGTGTTGTTCTTTGATTCCCTAACGATGATAACGTCCCTTTCAGAATCAATGTCGCCCCAGGTAATGTTCCGAAGTTCGCCCCAGCGCATTCCCGTGTTCACCGCGAAGTCAATCACGTTTTTAAGGTGTTCAGGGCTGTGCGCCCGCAACAAAAGGTATTCTTTTTCCGAGAGAAACCGCTGTCGTTCGTTATTCAACTTCAAGAGTTTCACGCGCCTGACCGGATTTTCTTTTATCAGCCCCCAGTCAATTGCTTTGTTCAACATCGTTTTCAAGCAAGCGAGATAATGGTTCACCGTCGCTGGAGATACTTCTTCGCTTAATTTGGCTTTAAGTTTTTCCACCTTTGATACGGTTATTTGCGACAGCAATTTATTCCCTAATCGCTGGAGCAGACCACGGCCGCCATAGATTAAATACTCGTCGCAATTCCACGATTTCTTGTTCGGTTTGGCATACTCTTCAATATATCGTTTGGATAATTGGCTCAATGACAGTTTACAGTCTTTTTGAATGTCGAACTTGTTTTCAAAAACCTCTATTTTTCTCTTGGCCAGGAGTTCTTCCGCAGAACGGCGATTGTTAATCCGCCCTTCGCGATGACGAATACCAGAATCATCATAAAAATCCACTTGCCATCCCCTTTTTAATTTTCGTATAGCCATTTTGCTCCTCCCGATATACCCCCGGCAGGACTCGAACCTGCAACCACCGGATTCGCGACTACCCCATATCGCTATGGGGGCTGGACTATATCATTCCCCCGATTGAATCGGGGGACCCGGCGTATAGTCTCTGAGGGGTCAACCGCGACTTCCCTGCGGATTGCCTCCACCCGGACTTTGTTACTCGTCGTGCGCTGGTCAGGCGCGAGTATTCCGGGATGCCGAGGTTTTCCCGCATACAGCCAGGTTCTACCACCCGCACAACAGGTGGCATCCAATTCACTCAGAAATCCGGTGCTCTATCCAGTTGAGCTACGGGGGCAAATTAACGGTTTATTATATTTTATTTCCTAAATTAATCAACCTTTTTCGCTTGTGTTCTTTTCCCGCTACCTCCTTTCGGTTCTTAACTTTTGGTAGAGCTCTTTCATAAAACGCACGATTTCCCGTTCTTGTTTCCATTGGAGGCGACTACCTGTCATTCCTTCCCAAGTCTTTTTAACCAGCCCTTCTCTAACATCCACAAGGACGGATGAAATTCTATGGATAAAATGCCCGGCAAGTTTTGCTTGCCCGACTTGAGTCAGCAAGTTTTTTAGATTAACGCTTTTTGCCTGGTCTATAAGCAAGGAAACGATGTCTGTCGTGTCTTTGTCGCGGCCTTCTGTCATCAGTTTTAACAGAAGCAATTCCTCCAGGGAAATAACCGGTATTTTAACGCTCATCTTTCTGTTTTCCTCATAATAGCCGCTTGCCTTGAGTGTTTTCGCCTTTCTAAAGAGTGCCATCGTGGCCGGATATGATTGGTTTGTGGACGCGTCAAACACCCGGTCTATGCTTATGTGCAAATCTATGAAATCGTCGTTGATTTTCTTCAACCCTCTCAAGCCGAATCCGGTTCTTTTGCATCGGTATTTCAACTGGCTTAACAGAGAGGTTATTCTGTTTAATCCTTCCTGAACGATGACCATATCTATGTCTTTAGTGTAGCGGTATCCTTCGGTATAGGCGCGAACCGCATAGCCGCCGATTATCGCTATTTTCACGCAATATCTTTTGGCGGTCCTGACTATTTTGTCTAAATCCAAAAGGCTTATTCTTTCAATCTCTTTTTCTTCCATCTTTCACTCCCGTATCAGGTCTTGAACGACTTTAGTGATGATTGACTTTGGAATAGATAAATCAATATTCCATTTCTTCGCTATCTCTTGATAGGGTCGTTCGGGTTCTTTTCTGAAGATGTCTTTTTTAGACGCCTTGATATGATACGTCTTTTTAGACATAGAGGACATCTTTTTTATTTGAGCAAGGTGCTTTTTGCTGAAAACCTGTCTGCCCGCCTCTTTATTGGTTATCTCCATCAAGATGCCGGTTTCTTCAAGAAGATTATTGTCTTTGAGCAAAGATATCAAACGTTGCCAGTTTAATTTCTGCGTTATCAAAAGGGATAAAGCGTCGGTTAAGGAGAATGAATCTTTTCTTTTCAGGAGAAGCGTAATCAGTTGTTCTATCGATTCTAAATGCAGTCCGTTTTGCATTCTTTTTTCAGATAATCGGCTCTCGGCAAGGTCAGTATAGAGGTGCGCTATTTGTTTTCCCTCTGCGAGGTTGTCGTCTATGGAAATGCCTAAGTCTTTTGACTTGAGATAGGCGATCCAGGGAGACAAATCTTTTTCATAAATGGAGATTTCAATCTTGGCCGGAGAGGCGTAACGCGTGTACAGATGGGAAGCGTAGTTCCCTGTCAGGAGATAAGGCATCTGTGTTTTTTTAAGCTTTTTTATCGGGTCTGTCAATTCAGCCGGCTCTCCATAAACCGAGACGATTTCTTCCATGGACAACAACTTGTAAAGACGGCACCTTTTGTCCACCTCATCCCTTTTGGTAACGAGATAACCCTTGTCCTCCAGCTCGTTGAGCGTCTTGGAAACCATCTTTTTGCCCTTCTGCAACACAACCACAGCGTCATTAAACTCAAAAGGCTCTAACTTGTGTTTCTCATGCAGGGCGTAGTACGATTTAGCCAGGTAAGGAACCAACCACTTCATTGTCATATCCTCCGTACAGGTGGACTATTTAGATTAGTCTACCTGATGGGTAGTTTATATCGCGGGAACAGTTATGTCAACAATTTTATTAAAAATCCTGAAAATTATTTTGGTTGAACAGGAACGCTCCTCTCTTTTATCCATTGGTCAATTTCTTGCAGGTCAAACATCGTTCTTCGTCCTATCTTCACATAGGGGATAGTTTGTTTTGAAACCATAACGTATAAGTTGCTGACGGTTAACCCCACATAGTTAGATAGTTCTCTAATACGAACAAGACGTGGTGAAGCCCTTTCGTTGTTTTTATGAAGATTAGATGTAATTTTATCAGGTTTCATCGCTATCATTTAAGTATCCATAAAGACTTCCTATCAGATTCGGATATCTTTCCCTTGGGTTACTTATTCGAAACCAGTCTTCTTATTTCGTTTAGTACTCGTAGCGCGTCGCATTTTTCAGAACAAGCAGACTTATTGATATTGATTCTTGGATGATTCATTCTGGCCTTGGCTATGGTATGTTCAATGTATTGATTAGTGGCATCTCCTCCTTTTCCACTGGGTGATTTAATCATAATAGTGGCTATTTCCTGATCGGTAAAGCCCATCGCTACCAACTGACTGGCTAAAGACATATCAAATTCCGATCTGCTATTCTTCTGACCAAATATTCTTTTCCCTTCCCATGTGTCTGTTATTTTACTGTTATGTTTTAAGAGCATCAGAAACCGATAGGGTAACTCACCGTTTGTGGCAGTTATGTCAATATTTGATGTCACTATGCCGGATATCTTCATTGATAAGATTTCTTCTAAAATTCCAGTGGGCTTATCAAGGGCTTCCGTGATAAATTTCGCCACTCGGTGTGGCCTGTCCGGCGTGAGCTGTCCTTTAATAGAAAGAGTCCCCGGAACCTTCTTAATTCGGGCAATGTCCCACATAAAATCCAACGTTAGACGAGTCTCTTCTTCTACACGTTCTCTCATTCGTGCCTCCCACTCTTTTGTTTTTTCTTCTAGTTCCTTATGCTTTCCTGATAGTCGAAAAGGATGACAGGGCAGCCACAGATAGGTGCCGTTACCGCTGGATATCACCACAGAGTTTTCATAGTCGTAACTTAACTGGGTTGCCATTTTGATAGCCAATTGATGTTCTTCGTCTGTGGAGGGGGTATTTTTGTCACGCCTTGGGTCAATATCTAAGGAAAAAGCGGTTACCCACTCGATGTCACTTGCCTTGCCACCCACCTTCTGGTAAGGGTTTATTTTGTTGTATGCTCCAGGAAACTGCTCTTTTAAGGCAAAGGAAGTTCTGGAAGAGTTTTTTGAACGTTCTGACGAGGCTATTGAAGATTTTAACGGCGGGCTTATCTCCCCATCCCTTAATAGTTCTATCTTTCAACAAAACAATATTATGCAAACAGGCATCTATTTTAATTACATTAGAAATCCCCTTAACTTCGAGAGGTGTTGACGAAAAATTTACCCCTTCTTTTTCGTCTTCATACACAGTATACTTTCCTAATTGTCCCATCTCATTATTACCCCATGCCATTACAGTGCCATTTGATAACAGCGCTATACTATGTGCAGCACCTACAGCAATAGCACATACATTAGAGATATCTTTAGCCTTAACTGGAATTTGACTATTCTTTGTGGTTCCGTTCCCCAATTGACCGCATTGGTTATCTCCCCATGCCATAACAGTACCATCAGATAATAATGCCATACTCTGACTAAAAGCATCAATAGCAATGGCATTTGAAATATTTTTCACTTTAACTGGCATCAGACTACTTTCTTTAGTGCCATCCCCTAATTGACCGTACATATTAACACCCCAACTCAGAATGGTCCCATCTGGCAGTAATACCATGGTATGACCGCCAGCCGCTATTTTTTTGTGTACTAATCCAATGCCATCCATCTTTTGATAAATTTTCTGACTATCACTAAAGGAAGAACACCGGCTCATTACAAAAACAAATGCTAAAAAAAGTATCAGCACTTTTCCGATTTTTACTACCATCTTGTTTTCTCTCTTTCTATTTATGGGTTTGACATTGACACCAACACTTTGATAACCACATCGGTAACAGTGTTTCGTATTCCAAGGTAGTATATAACAAAGCATACAACAATCTAATTGACCCTTCATTGCCGTAGAACACACCTGTGCCATGTTCTCCAGTGGCAGGAAACGCATAACTTGCTGGCTTTAGATTATTCCTTCTTTTGGGGTTAAGAGACTCCATAGTGGGATTTGTTGTAGACCATGTTTCATCTGCCCCTAGGAAGGTTGTACCAAGACTCATAGCATGGGCATAAAAATCCTGCCAGGAATGGCTTACTCTACCTAATGCATTTAATGCTTCTTCACATTCAGGAGGTTCAATAAGATCATCACAAAAACTGGCCTCTTCAGTTGCAATATAATCACCATAACGATAGTCATCATACCATATTGCTTCAATA
>JACQXL010000208.1 GCA_016208805.1 Planctomycetota bacterium
GCGGTTCGTCTCGCCCGGGCGGAAGCGGTGCGTCAGACGATGCCACAACCTCAAAGAAATGACGCCCCGCACATAGATTATTGAGGGTAACATAGTTGACGTCCACCCTTATTTGTCATTCCTGCCCCGCTTGTCATTCCTGCGGAAGCAGGAATCCAGCGGGATAAACTCCAGCAGGAATCCAGGCCCCCGCTTAAAATACTGGATTCCTCCCGATAGCCATCGGGACGGGAATGACACCGTAGAGGGGTGGTTAGGACATTAACAAGGTGAGTATCAATAGTTATGTGCGGGGGAGATTTCGTCATTAGTCATTATGTTACTGGCCATAGACATCGGCAATACCAATACCCACATCGGTATTTTCAACGGTCATAGTCGTCTTGTTGCCACGGAGACCATCGCGCACGAGCAAATCAGGAAATTGGTGAAATCATTCCGGCCTTGTTTGGGCATCGTCTCCGCGGTGCGTTATATCCTGCTATCATCAACCCGCCCGCCGGTGGAGGCCGCGGTCCGGAAGTGGGTTAAAACGGTCTTTTGTTCCGATGTCCGGGTATTGAAGGCCGGGCGTGATTTCAAGATACCCATCGCCAACCCCGCTGATAAGGGCGGGACTCCCCGCCTGCGCCCCCGTACGGGCGGCGGGCAGGCGCTACGGCTCCGCCGCACCCGTTATCCGGGCCGGGTCGGCCCGGACCGGTTGCTCTGTGCCTATGCGGCCTACCGGCTGTTCCGCAAACCGTTAATCGTTGTCAGTTTCGGCACGGCCATAACATTTAATGTGGTTTCAGTCAGGGGCGAATATCGCCCAATCAAAGGTGCGACCAATGGTTGTCGCTACCGGCGGCGATGCGGCCCTGCTCAAACCACAGATTCCACGGATTAAAAAAGTAGTCCCGCACCTGACATTGAAGGGCTTAGTTGCAGCATACCGTCACGTTACCATTTCTTAAAGACAAATAACACTGCCCCGGCTATCAGCAGGAATCCGACGATATAATTCCACTTCAGGTCTTCCTTGAGATAGATGACGGAGAACAGGCAGAAGGTTAATGCATTCAAAAGCATATTGTAACGCTGACCGTCTCGCCTTTGTGGATAGGGGGGAAGGGGGGATTAAAAAAAAGGGGGGGGCGGGGGAGAAAAGGCCTGCCCGCCTATGGAGGGAGGTGATTTGTTGAGTCGCAGCGAAATCCCGCTATTTATAGCGGGGAGACCGTAGCGCGGATGACTGAGGAGTCCTCCCGGACGACTGAGGAGCGCTCCTGGATGACCGAGGAGCGCTCCCGAATGAGTAGAAATCGTTAAAATCCCCCCCGAAAGATTTCGGGGGGAAGAAAGGGGTTATTTATGCCTTATTTACTGAACTCTTGCGAAACGCTCCCTCTGTCATTCTGAACGGAGCGAAGCGGAGTGAAGAATCTCCGTTTTATGCGGATTTGGGACGAGATTCTTCGTCCCGACACTCCGTGTCGGGACTCAGAATGACACTTTTTGGGTGGTTTATTTCCCATTTCGCAAGAGTTCAGTTATTTACCCAAAACCGACCAGGGCAAGTAGGGGTATAGGGGGGGGTATTCTATGACTGGAGGACTATTTTAGCCGCCCGCATTGATGCGCCGGGTGGGCCGAGTTTGGCCTTTACCTGCACCAATTCCTGCTTCATCCGGGCCAGGTTGTCAGTGCCCAACAGTTCGGTTACTTTGTCGGCAATCGCCCCCGGTGTGGCTTTAGATTGCATCAGTTCCGGCACGACCTCTTTGCCGGCCACTAAATTGACAATGGAATAATAGGGCACTTTGATTAGCGGACCGGCAATCAAGTCGGTCAATAGCGCTACCTTATAAATCACCACCATCGGCACACCCAGGATGGCCGCCTCTAAACAGACCGTGCCCGATGCGGCGATCAACAAGTCTGAAGCAATTATTACGTCATAGGTTTGGTTATAATATGTTCGGATAGTGAAATCCCCCCTTACCCCCCTTTGCGAAAGGGGGGCTGGGGGGATTATCTGTGGTTTGATATTGGGCGCGGCGGCTAAGGCATATCTGATTGGTCGGCTCGTCTTTATCAGGGGAATGGACTTTAGCATCAGCGGGAAATGACGGCTGAACTCGCTCGCCCGGCTACCCGGCAACAGTCCAATCACCAATTCATCTTCCGGCAAGCCCAGCCGCCGGCGCGCCTCGCCCTTATCCGGCAATTGCTTGTCCGCTATCTCGTCCAGTAACGGGTGACCGACAAACTCCACCGGTACGTTATACGGTTTGTAGAACTCCTTCTCAAACTCAAACAGGCAGAGTAGTTTGGTAACATATTTCTTGATATCCTTAATCCGGCCCTTGCGCCAGGCCCAGACCTGCGGGCTGACGTAATAATAGACCGGAATCTTATACTGATGCGCTTTAGCCGCAAAGCGGAGATTGAAGTCCGGGAAATCTATCGGAACGACCACATCCGACCTTTCCCGTCCGAGGAAGTGAACCATCTGCCTGAACAGGGCGGTGAATTTAGCCAGATTGCGAACCGGCTCTAATCCCATCCCAGCATAGGCGGTGATGTCGGCCAGCAGTTCAACGCCGGCCGCGGCCATCTTCGGCCCGCCCACGCCGTATATCTGGAGCGGTTCATCCTTTCTGTCATTCCTGCGGAAGCAGGAATCTATATCTATGTTGGGGGCGTGGATTCCCGCTTGCGCGGGAATGACAATGCGCTCGGAATAGCATTCCTTTAAGGCGCGCACCAGGTTGGCGCCGTGCAGGTCGCCCGAACTCTCACCGGCGATGATAAGAATCTTCATTTTTGTCTTTACCGCTGAAACACACCCCGCCCCGATTGACATCGGGGCACCCCTCTCAAGAGGGGAATGCCCTCAAAGTCCCCTCTATCAAGAGGGGATTTAGGGGTGTGTGGTTTTTATCCGCACACCATCAGCGCGTTTTCTATCTGTTTAATATACTTCTCCCGTTCCGGTTTTGATACTTCGGGCGGGATATAAACCGGCTCGCCGTAATGAACCGTAGCCCGGGCAAACGGCAACGGCACGATAAAATTATCCCAGGAGTTAAGCCGCAGGGCCTTATCCACGGAATAGGTCAACGGGATAATCGGGAATCCGGTCTTCTGTGCTAAAAATACGATACCGCCCTTGACCTGATACTTCGGCCCGCGCGGGCCGTCCGGCGTGATGGCCGGCGAATGGCCTTCCTTGCTGACCCGGTAGAGCGATAGCAACCCTTCACGGCTCCGTTTGGATGACGACCCGCGCACCACCGAGGCGCCCAGTTTAGTTTCCAATCGCGTCATTATCTCGCCGTCTTTGCTGTAACTGGAAAAAACCACTACCCGGTGCCCGCGCCGGATAAAACGGGTCGCCAGGTAATAGGTCATAAAAAATAGTCTATTGTGCCAGAAGGCGAAGATGACGTTCTCCTTGCGGCCCAGGATGATTTCGCGCGATGGCCGGCTGTTGACCTCGTCAATATTCCAGGTCCGGCCCAGTCCGAGCAGGAAGAACCGGCCGGCCGATGAACTGAAGGTGATGTTATCGGTGAGAGATTTTAGCATATTAAAAGTCCCCTCTAATAAGAGGGGATTTAGGGGTGTGTGATTTTTATCCACTCCCTGATTGTTGTAAGAATGCCTTCCACATTTTGTTTAACATCAATATCTAAGAACCGTAAACACCGAAGCCCTGACGATTCAAGTCGTGTTTGCCTCTTGCGGTCTTTATTCCATTTATCATTATGAGTTTCGCCATCAATCTCTATAATGAGGTTTAATTTAGGACAGAAAAAGTCTACAATATATTCATCAATCGGTTTCTGGCGGTGAAAATCATACCCCATCATCTGTTTCCCTTTTAGATGTTGCCAGAGCAGGACTTCGGATAAAGTGCTGTTTTTACGAAGTTCTTGTGCGTATTTCTTCAGGTGTGAGTTATACGTAATTTTCATAACACACCCCGCCCCGACATACGTCGGGGCACCCCTCTCAAGAGGGGAATCTATGTTTACTTCGGTAAGTGTTCCGATTCTATTGTGGAGAACGAGATAATCATCTCGGCAATCTCGCGCATCGTCTTGCGCGAGTTACGGCTGTGTCGCTGTATCGTCTTGAAGGCCGCGTCCTCGTCAAGTTTATACCGTTTCATCAGGACGCACTTGGCCCGTTCCACCAGTTTCCGGGTCTCAACCGCCTCGCGGGCCAGATGGACCTCCTCGGTCAGCCGTTTTATCTCCTGGCCCTTGAGCACGGTTTCTTCGTAAAGACGGGCGTTCTCAATCGCGCCGACCACCAAGTCGGCAATCACGACCACCAGGGTTACCTCGCGGGCGCTGTAGTTATGCGGCGACTTGTGCTGGATATTGATTACGCCTATCAGGTCGCCGTTCTTCCCCGACGCGGAGTTTATCCCTGTGGGAGTCGGGACTCCGCGGCGGCTTTGGAGAATAGGCACGGAAAGAAACCCCTCATAGCGGTCTTCCGGCAGGTTATGGAAGAATTTGAAGCGGTGGTCGTCGCTGGCATCGCGGTTGATGGCCACGACCTCCCGTTTCTGCGCCACCCAGCCGGTGATGCCCTCGCCCATTTTTATCTTGATGCGGCCCAGCAGGTGCGGATGCGGATTATATGAGCCGCGCAGGACCAGTTCTTCCTTCGGCGTATCCAGCAGATAAATCAGGCAACTGTTGCCTTGCGTGACCTGAATCAATATCTTGGCAATCTCGCTCAACAACGCCGGCAGTTCCAGATTGGCCACAATCTTGATAATCTGCATGAGAATCTCTACCTCGTTGATACTTTTCTGCGCCATATAGTGATTAATTTATCTTTATCTTTCCGCAAGTCAAGTTATAATAATAATCGTATGCATAACTATTTGGTCACGAGCATTGTTGCTTCCGTTCTGATACATATTGTTGTGCTATCCGTCAGCCCGCAGATAACCACGGCAAAGAAAGGTGAATGGACCAGCCGTGACATCAAGTTTTTTGTGGAAGAGGTCTTTCTGGACCGGGCGGTCCCGCCGGCACCGGCAAGCATCAAACCGGTGACGTCGTCGGCTGAAGAGACGCCTCAGCCGGCTAATCAGCCGGCCGTTGCCGCTTCGCCGCAGAATCCTTGGACGGTTTCTCTGCACCCGGCCACCGGCGGCAGAGATAATAAGAATTCCAGATCGTCTGCTGATAAAACGGCAGAGGAAATCCAGGAGCGAATCAGAGATATTGAGGTAAAGGACATTTCGGCCCCGGCGTCCTCCGCAGCGCCGCGAGGTAACCGCTATATTGAAATCGTCCACCGGCAACTCCAGGACAAATATTTTGTACCGCCTGAAGCGAAGATTCAACAGGCCCGCGGCGAGGTTATGTTAGAGGTGACCATCTACGCCAACGGCCGGATTAAGGATATCAAGTTTATCAGCCGCTCAGATTTTCCGGTGCTGGATATGGCCGCGGAGCAGTGCGTCCGACGCGCCGCGCCTTTCCCGGATATCTCCAATCTCGTTGACTTCAAGGAATTTTCATTCCGCGTGCCGTTCAGATATTGAGTTAGAGAGTTCGCAGAGTTAAGAGAGTTTATAGAGTTATAACTCAACAAACTCCATTAACTCTAAAAACTGTCTACGCCGTTTTGTGCTTCGGCGGGATTTCAGGGATGGGTTTAACAGGCGCCTGGCCCAGCACCATCTGGTCGGTAAGCACATAACGGCTTTTCTCTTTGTGAGAGGGCAGTTCAAACATCGTTTCCAGGAGCAGTTCTTCCAGGATAGCGCGCAACGCCCGGGCGCCGGTCTTTTTGGCCAGTGCTTTCTTGGCTATCTCTTCCAGCGCCGGTTTGGTGAACTCCAGCGCCGCATTGTCCATCTCAAAGAATGCCTGATACTGGCGGGTTAATGCATTCCTGGGTTCGGTCAGCACCTTTATCATCGCCTGCAGGTCAAGCGGGCGGATGATGCAGTGAATCGGGAACCGGCCGATGAATTCCGGTATCATTCCAAACTCCATCAGGTCTTCCGGCTCAACATTTTCCAGTATCTCGCCCAGGCCGAGTTCGTCCAAATCTTTGGTCTCGGCATTAAACCCGATTTGCTTGCGTCCGATGCGCCGGCCGATGCTGTTCTGGATGCCGTCAAAGGTGCCGCCGGCAATAAAGAGGATATGGGTGGTATCAATCTTGATATATTCCTGTTCCGGATGCTTGCGGCCGCCCTGGGGCGGGACGTTGGAGAGCGTGCCTTCCAGAATCTTCAGAAGTCCCTGCTGGACGCCTTCGCCGGAGACATCGCGGGTGATGGAAGGGTTCTCGTGGGTGCGGGCAATCTTGTCTATCTCGTCAATATAGATGATGCCTTTCTCGGCGCGCTTGATGTTAAAGTCCGCCGCCTGAATCAATCGTAACAGGACATTTTCCACGTCCTCGCCCACATAGCCGGCTTCGGTTAACGTGGTCGCATCGGCTATCGCAAACGGGACATCAAGTATCTTGGCCAGCGTCCGGGCAATCAGGGTTTTACCGCAACCGGTCGGACCGATAAAAAGGATATTGCTCTTCTCCAGTTCCACGCCTTTAGTCGGGGCCGGATTAACGATTCTTTTATAGTGGTTGTAGACGGCGACGGAAACGACCTTCTTGGTGCGGTCCTGACCGACCACGTATTCATCCAACTTGCGCTTCATCTCCGAAGGGATGGGTAGTTCTTTAAGAACCGGTTGTTTTGCGGTTGGTGGGACGGTCGCGTCTTTTTTACCCGTCTGGAGCATCTGCTGGCAGATGGTCAGGCAGGCGGCGCAGATACCGACATCAGGAATCGCGCTGGCGATGAACTCGCCATCGTGGGCCGACTTGCCGCAGAATGCGCAAATGGGTCGTCCGTAGAAACCGCCCGGCGGATATTTGCGTTTAGGACTCATCTGTTTTATGTTCCTGTCCGGCCATTGAAGTGTTCTTTAACGAATCCACAACCTCGTCGGCGATGCCGTAGGCCTTGGCTTCCTGGGCCGACATAAAGAAGTCGCGGTCGGTATCTTTTTCAATCCGGTCCAGCGGTTTGCCGGTGTGTTTGGCGATGATGTTATTGATTTTTTCCTTGAGTTTGATGATTTCCTCGGCGTGTATTTTGATGTCGGTGGCCGCGCCCTGTGCGCCGCCCCAGGGCTGATGGAGCATCACCCGGGCGTGCGGCAGGATATAACGTTTGCCCTTGGTGCCGGCCGCCAGCAGGACCGCGCCCATACTGGACGCCTGGCCGATGCAATAGGTGGCCACATCGCACTGGACAAACTGCATCGTATCGTAGATGGCCAGACCGGCCGTGACCGAACCGCCCGGCGAGTTGATATAGACGCTGATATCCTGTTTCTTGTTTTCCATCTGCAGGAATAACATCTGGGCGATGATGATATTGGCCACATAGTCGTCAATCGGAGAACCGATGAAGATAATCCGGTCCTTGAGCAGTCGCGACCAGATATCGTAAGAACGTTCGCCCTTGGCGGTTTTTTCTATGACAATCGGCACTAAATAACTCATATTTTAAGTAATCTGATTTAGCGGATTTAACGGGAAACCAAACTCATTATTAGGAATTTATCTGTTTAATCAGCCGTATCTGTTTAATCCGCTTACGGGCTCCTTTTATTTATCATCGGCGATTTTGGCCTTTTCCCGCAGGAACTGCCGCACTTTTTCTTCCTTGACTTCATTGCGCAACTGGTGCATCATATTTCTGGATTCTAGGTTCTTCTTGATTTCCTCGGGCCATTTACGGTAGGCCGCGGCCATCTCGTTGATGCGTTGCTTGATATCGTCTTCGGTAACAAAGATTTTCTCTTTCTTGGCGATGTGGTCGCAGATGAACTCAATCTTTATGTCGCGGACGGCGATTTCCTTGGTTTCGGTTTTGAGTTTATCTATCATCTCTTTTATCTTTTCTTCGGGCATTTTAGCCAGTTGCATCTGCATCAGGCGGCGGCGGACCAGGTGGTCGGTGCTTTCGTTGACCAGACTTTCCGGCACCGGGAAATCGGTCTTGCTTAATATTTTATCCAGGATTTCGTCCTCGGTCTGGCGGGCGGCGATGTTTTCCTTCTGGCGATGCAGGCGTTTCTTTAATTCGTCTTTCAGTTTAGCCAGTGAGTCAAAACCCATTTCTTTGGCCCAGGCCTCGTTGACTTCCGGCAACTTAAGCCGTTTGATTTCTTTAATGGTAACTTTCAGGTGTGCGTCTTTATTGCGGAGCCCGTAGGCGGAGTCCCGATGAACATCGGGGCGGTAATCGGCCTTTTCGGCATCGTCCGGCACTTTGTCGGTGGAGATCCCGCCAGAGGCGGGGATGGTCACTTCTTTGGTTTCGCCCTTTTTGGCGTTCTGAAGTGTCTGTACGAGGACCGGCGCGGGCTTGCCGAACATCATCAGTTCCGGTCCGAGAACCAGTTGCGAGTTTTCCTGCTTGGAGATGACCTTATCGTCAATCTTCAGTTCCTGGTCAACAATCAACAAGTCGCCTTTCTGGGTCTTGTTGTCGGCAATCACCCATTCGCCTCTGGCCTGGCGGATTTCATCAAGCGAACTATCGGTTTCTTTAGAAGTGACCTCTATCTTATGTTTCTTTACGGTCACGCCCGTATAGTCGGTCAGTTCTATCTTGGGCATCACCTCAACCGTGATATCAAAATTCATCGGCTTGGTTTCGTCCATTATGATTTTCTCAAATTCTACGGACGGGTCGGTGATGGGGTCAAGGTTATTTTCCTTGAAGGCCTCTGTTGACGAGGTATTGATGAGGTCAAGTTTGACTTCATTATGGATATCCTTGCCGAATTTGCGCTCAATGAGATGGCGCGGGGCGTGACCCTTGCGGAAGCCGGACACGACCGCATTAGTCATAAAATGACTGTACTTATCCTCCAACTCCTTTTTAACCTTGTCCTTGGGAACCTCAATGGTAATCTGGACCTTGCAGGGACCGACTTCTTTTACCTGCGCTTGCACCATAAATTTCTTCCCTAAAGGTAGTATGGCCTATTCTCCTTTAGGACATACTGCTAACTATTTGATGAGCGATCGGGCGAGTTTAACAGATGTGCATCGCTCAAACTACTAATATCTCGCACATAACTTATGTGCAGGGGCAACATTATACTCTGCCAACTCCCGACACAGCGCCGGGATAAGAAACTGTAACGCTTCTTATCAAATCTCTTTGCTTAAATACACTATATTGTAAATCCAGTCAAGATTTTAAGGGGATTTATTGATAACGTTGGTGTTGCCAGAGGGGCTAAAACACCTGTCTGCGTGCTCGCATAGGCAGGTTGGTTATGGGGGAATCTTCGGGAATTGAATATTTTCCTTGACAGAAACAAGGTCTTCTCTATAGTACAGGCTGTCTAATAAGTCCCATTTGTCATTCCCGCGCAAGCGGGAATCCAGTATTTACAAGGGGTCTGGATTCCCCCGCTTTCGCGGGGGCAGGCCTGCTGCAGTTTACCCTTGCGAAAGCAGGGGCAGGAATGACACCTTCCCGACTGCTTCATTCAGGCGGGCTTTTTGGACAGCCTGAGTACAGCCCCACATAATATGGTGAACAAAAATCAACGAGGATAATCCCGACACTGCGTGTCGGGACTACCAAAAGGGGGCGGTAGACAACGACCTTTTGGCGCCATAAGGGCGCCATCTGGAAGGCGTGGCGCCGAAACG